>JBKJLP010000500.1:0-2842 GCA_046596735.1 Mycobacteriales bacterium
CACACCGGCTAACCGAGAAATGGTCGTCTTGATCAGCGGTCCACCGACCTGTTGTCCGGCGCGCGCGTAGCGACTTGCGGCCGCGACGACCACTCCTCGTTCCACGAGCCGAGCAAGTGGATCGATCTGCATCGGATCGTCACACCCATCGGCCATCGTGACGACGATGACCGGTGCAGTGGCGACGTCGACGCCGTAGCGGATGGCGTTGGCCGGGCCGCGTCCGTAGGTGTTGACCTCCAGCCGCAGCCGGGGCTCCCTGGCTGCGTAGTCCCGGGCAACGGGTGCCGTTGTGTCCTCGGCGTCGTCGACGACCAGGCACACCTCGCAGTCGAGCGAGATCGCCTCGAACAGCCGGTCCAGCACGGGGACCACGGAGGAGCCCTCGTTGTAGGCCGGGATGACCACGCTCACGCGAGGAACCGTCACTGCGCCTGCTTCAGGACGCCCCAGACGTCCCCGAAGGGCTGCGTCACGGTAAGCCCCTGGTAGGCCGCGTGCGGCGCGCCGACGACCAGCACGTGGGCCTCGGCGAGCACCTGCTCGAGCGGGACTAGGTCGGGGTCGTCCGTGACGTAAGGATCGGTGCAGAGCACCCGACCTGCTTGGAAGGCCAGGATCCGCTTCAGCTTGTAGGACAGGCTGGAACGGGTGTCGTCGGAACCGGCCTTGAACGCCATGCCAAGGATGCCCACGGTCTTGCCGGCCAGCCCAACCCGTCCCTCGAGCTGCCGGACCACGTGCAGCGGCAAGCCCTCATTGACCAGCATCGCGGCATGCCCGAGCTGGAAGTTGTTGTCGTTGAATGCGGCCAACTGCATAGTGTCCTTGAACAGACACGGCCCGGCGGCATAGCCAGGGCCGGGCATGTCGGCTGCTCGGGGGTAGTCGCGGACCACCGCCTCCTGAATGCGGGAGAAGTCCAGACCCTTGCTGTCGGCGATCATGTAGAACTGGTTCACCGTCGCGAACTTCAAGTACCGCCAAGCGTTGGTGAACAGCTTCGCCAGCTCCGCCTCTTCGGGCTGAAGCCGGATCGTCTGGTCGGTGAGCAGCGAGAAGAACTCCTCCGCACGCTCCATCACCCGCTCATCGCGGGCAGAGACGATCTGCGGGAGCTCGAACAACTCGGTCATTGCCTTGCCCTCAGCGATCCGCTCCGGGCAGAACGCCACGTCGACCGCGAGGCCCTTGCCTGCCAGCATCCGCTCGACACCCGCAGTGACGCCCGGGTAGACCGTCGAGCGCAGCACGATCAGCTGGCCGTCGCGCAGGTGGGGGGTGCACTCCGCCAGGACGCGCGGCAGGGCCGCTGGGTCAGGGTTGAGGTGCTCGTCCACCGGCGTGCCGATGACCACCACCACGACGTCTGCCTCAGCGACAGCCGACGGGTCGGTGGTGGTGCGCAGCAGGTTGTCCGCCAGCGCCTGGTCGAGCAGCGGCTGAGCACCGGCCTCCTGGAACGGCAACTGCCCCGAGGCCACCATCGCCGTCGCCGTTTCGCTCAGGTCTTGCAGCGTGACGTCAGCGCCCCGACTCGCCAAGGCAATCCCGAGCGGGAGACCCACGTGCCCGCACCCACCGATGATCACGACGCGGGGCGGGCTCACGTGGCGGTCTCCTTGTGCTTGGCGAGAGGGAAGGGCGTGCTGATACTAGGGCTCAGGCCTTCACCTGCGTCGTCGCCGCCGACGGGGCCAGCCCTCGGCTTCTGCGCGATGCGGAGCCGTGGGCCATCGCCGTCGACGGCAAGACGCTGATCGTCGTCAGTCCATCGTCCAGACCGGCGGAGTGGACTTGCGCACGGGCCACGGGGCTGACGGTCGCGGAGAGTTGGCACCGGGGTCGTAGGCTCGCTTCGGTTCCGGAGGCGCGATCCGCGCTCAAACGGGCCCTAGGGGCGGTAGCTCAGCTGGTCAGAGCACGGGACTCATAATCTGAAATGAGCGCTTTTCGGGATGACCTTCGAGGCGCTGAATTCGAGCGAGATCGCCTGTCCTGCAAGGGATCTCGGCCGATTCCGTTGAGCCGTGACTGACCGAGGGAAACCGCTTTTCGCCCTTCCATCTGGCACGTATCTGGCACGAAAGTCAGTCGGGCCGTTCGCAGGATTGGTGTCGACCAGTTCGACGATCTCGCCGCCGGCCGGGGGTTGAGTGGACGAACTCAGAGAGCCATGGGGCGGAGGGGGTCACCTGCGCGAAGGATCAGAACCCAAGAACAACTGGAGTTTGACCTGTCCCAGTCTTCCCAAACTCAAGTTATGATAGAGTTTGGGCGTGCCAGTCGATCGCCGAGTCCTCCGCAGGCGACTGTTCCTGATGGCGTCCGAGCAGGGTGGCTACTTCACTGCGGCCCAGG
Source organism: Mycobacteriales bacterium (assembly GCA_046596735.1). GTDB lineage: Bacteria > Actinomycetota > Actinomycetes > Mycobacteriales > SCTD01 > RYN-124. The sequence continues at coordinate 2,362 of JBKJLP010000500.1, forward strand.
CGCGTACGACCGGCTACTCCTACCAGGCACAGGCCCATCACGTCGCAGCCGGCAACTGGCTTCGCATGGGCCGTGGCCTGTTCCGGCTGGCCGAGTGGATCCCCGACGTGCACGACGACCTGATCCGCTGGACGCTGTGGTCGCGCGGGCGGGCTGTCGTCTCGCACGAGACCGCGCTTGCGGTGCACGGCGTGGGTGAGCTGGAGGCAGCGCGGGTCCAACTCACCGTGCCGCCGAAGTTCTCGATGCGCGTCAGCGCCGTGAGCCTGCACTTCGCCGACATGCCGGAGGAAGACGTCGAGCAGCGCACGGGATTCCTGGTCACGACCATCGTTCGCAGCCTCATCGACGTTGCAGTCCTCTCCGCCGATGAAGACCAGCTCGGGCGAGCCATCGCGCAGGCGCGTGAGACCGGGCGCTTCACTCTCCGGCAACTTCGAGAACGCGCCGAGGCGGTCGATGTCCGGGCTGCGCTGCACAT
>JBKJLP010000254.1:0-2507 GCA_046596735.1 Mycobacteriales bacterium
ACCACGCCGACTGTCAACAACCTGCCCGGTTGTTACATCTAGGCGCGGGCGACCTGAGAGACTGCGCCGATGCAGATCGTTGCCCTCGCGGGCGGTGTCGGTGGTGCCCGATTCCTCCGCGGGCTGCGGCACGCCGTGCCGTCAGCCGAGGTGACAGTCATCGTCAACACCGGTGACGACACCACGTTGTACGGCCTGCGGATCTGCCCCGACCTCGACACCGTGATGTACACCCTCGGCGGGGGCATCGACGACGAGCGGGGCTGGGGTCGGCGGGACGAGAGCTGGCGAGCCAAGGAGGAACTCGTTGCCTATGGCTCCCCCACGGCCTGGTTCGGTCTGGGCGACCGTGACCTCGCGACGCACCTGCGGCGGACGCAGCTGATGCTCGGCGGCCTGTCGCTGACGGAGGTGACCGCCTCGCTGTGCGAGCGCTGGCAACCAGGGGTCACCCTCCTGCCGATGACCGACGTGCAGGCCGAGACGCACGTGACCGTCACCTTTGAGGGTGAGCGCCGGGCGATGCACTTCCAGGAGTGGTGGATCCGGCACCAGGCCGCGCTGCCGGCCGAGGCGATCTCGCTGATCGCGCACACTGACCTGCTGCCCGCTCCCGGTGTCCTGGAGGCGATCGATTCCGCCGACGTGGTGCTGCTGCCCCCGTCCAACCCGGTCGTCAGCATCGGCACGATCCTGCAGATCAAGGGGATCACCGAGGCCCTTGGTGCGAAGCCGGTCGTGGGCCTGTCCCCCATCGTCGGCGGCGCTCCGGTGCGCGGCATGGCCGATGCCTGCCTGACAGCGATCGGCGTCGAGACGTCGGCGGAGGCCGTCGGCCCCCACTACGGCGCGCGCGCCCCAGGGGGATTGCTCGACGGGTGGCTGGTGGACTCGGCGGACGCGAGCGCGACGGTCCCGGGCGTCACGGTCCGGGCGGTGCCGCTGCTGATGACGGACCTCCAGACGACCGCGGCGATGGCGCGCGCTGCGCTGGACCTCGCCGGTGCCTGACGGCCCCACGCCGGATCCGCTCGGCTACACCGTCGTCCCGGTCTCCGGCCTACCCGAGATCCGCCCCGGCGACGACCTCGCCGCCCTCATCGCCGGCGCCATCGATCTCGTCGACGGTGATGTCGTGGTGGTGACGAGCAAGGTCGTGAGCAAGGCCGAGGGGCGGCTCGTCACGGTGCCACCCGGGGCCGACCGCGAGCAGGCGCGCCTCGATGCCGTCGCAGGTGAGACCGTCCGGGTGGTGGCTCAACGGGGAACGACGACGATCGCCGAGAACCGCAACGGGTTGGTCCTGGCCGCAGCGGGCGTCGATGCCAGCAACGTGCGGCCGGATGAGCTGGCGCTGCTGCCGCTCGATCCGGACGCGAGCGCCCGGGCGCTGCGGGACCGCCTGCAGGCGCTGACCGGGTGCCGACTGGCCGTCGTCGTCTCCGACACCCTCGGCCGCGCCTGGCGGGTCGGGCAGGCGGACCAGGCCATCGGCTCGGCCGGGCTCGCGCCGATCCGCGACGCGCGCGGCACGACCGACAGCCACGGCCAGGTCCTCGAGGTCACCGAGATCGCGGTCGCCGACGAGCTCGCCTGCGCCGCGGAGCTCGTCAAGGGCAAGGCCGACGGGGTGCCGGTCGCCGTCGTACGCGGCCTGGCCCTGCCCGACGACGGCCGCGGCGCGGCGGCGCTCGTGCGGCCACCGGAGCAGGACTGGTTCCGGCTCGGCACCCGCGAGGCCCAGCTGCAGACGGTTGCCCTGCGTCGCACCGTCCGTGCCTTCGACGACCGCCCGGTCGACCGCGACGACATCCTGCGGGCGGTCGCAGCCGCCCTCACCGCGCCGGCTCCGCACCACACCACCCCGTGGCGGTTCGTCCTGCTGGAAGAGCGCCGCACGGCGCTGCTCGACGCGATGTCGGCCCGCTGGGAGGCCGACCTCCGCCGCGACGGGTTCACCGATGAGCAGGTCGCCCGCCGCCTGCAGCGCGGCCAGGTCCTGCGCGATGCGCCGTACGTCGTGCTGCCGTTCCTCGATCGCACCGGTGCGCACCCTTACGCCGATGCGGAGCGCAGCGCCGCCGAGGAGCGCATGTTTCTGGTGTCTGCCGGCGCTGGCGTACAAAACTTCCTGGTGCAGCTAGCCGCGCTGGGCTTGGGCAGCGCCTGGGTCGGCAGCACGATGTTCTGCCCCGACGTGGTGCGAGAGGTACTCGAGGTCGAGGGGGAGCCACTCGGAGCGGTGGCCGTGGGCCATCCCACGGAGCCGCCCGCCGGGCGGTCGCCTCGCGACCTGGCCGCCTACGTCGTGACGCGCTGAGCGACCGGCGCCTGCCAGCCGAGCTCGATCAGTCGCTTGTGCAGCACCATCCCACCGGCCGCTTTCAGCTCGGCCAGATCGACCAGGTCGCGGGGTGCCTCCCCGTGAGCAGACGCGGTGGCCAGTCGATCGGCCAGCGCGAGGTAGTCCCGCATTGCGGCACGGACAGTGATGTCGTCGAAGCCCT
>JBKJLP010000333.1:0-2681 GCA_046596735.1 Mycobacteriales bacterium
GCGGGTCCCCGTCGCCGCCAAGTGGCGGGCGCAGACCCAGCGGGCGGTGGAAAACTTCCCCATCAGCGGTCAGCCCATCGAGCGCGCGCACATCGAGGCGCTAGCCCGCATCAAGGCCGCCGCGGCCAAGATCAACGCCCAGCTCGGCGTCCTCCCGCAGGACATCGCCAACGCGATCAGCGCCGCGGCAGGGGACGTCGCGGCCGGTGGCTACGACGCGCACTTCCCGATCGACGTCTTCCAAACTGGCTCGGGCACCTCCAGCAACATGAACACCAACGAGGTCATCGCGACCCTCGCCACGGAGCGGCTCGGCTCGCCGGTCCACCCCAACGACCACGTCAACGCCAGCCAGAGCAGCAACGACGTCTTCCCGAGCAGCATCCACATCGCGGCCACGAGCGCCGTCGTCAACGACCTCGTGCCGGCTCTGGACCACCTTGCGCAGAGCTTGGAGCGCAAGCGCGACCAGTGGGCGACCGTGGTGAAGAGCGGGCGTACTCACCTCATGGACGCCACGCCGGTGACGCTCGGGCAGGAGTTCGGGGGCTATGCCGCGCAGGTCCGCTACGGCATCGAGCGTGTGCAGTCGGCGCTGCCCCGCCTGGCCGAACTACCCCTAGGCGGCACGGCCGTCGGCACGGGGATCAACACCCCGGCCGGCTTCTCCGCCGCCGTCATCGCCGAGGTTGCCGCAACCACCGGACTGCCGCTGACCGAAGCCCGCGACCACTTCGAGGCGCAGGGCGCGCGCGACGCCCTGGTCGAGGCCAGCGGCCAGCTGCGCACCCTTGCGGTATCGCTTTACAAGATCAGCAATGACCTGCGCTGGATGGGTTCTGGCCCTCGTACGGGCCTGGGCGAGATCGCGCTTCCTGACCTGCAGCCCGGGTCGTCGATCATGCCGGGCAAGGTCAACCCGGTCATCCCCGAGGCGCTGTGCATGGTCTGCGCGCAGGTCATCGGCAACGACGCCGCGATCGCCTTCGGCGGCGCAGCCGGCAACTTCGAGCTCAACGTCATGCTGCCGCTGCTCGCCCGCAACCTGCTCGAGTCGATTCGCCTGCTGACCAACATCTCGCGGCTGCTCGCCGACCGGTGCGTCGACGGCATCGTGGCCGACGAGGCCCGCTGCCTCGAGCTCGCAGAGTCCTCGCCGTCGGTCGTGACGCCGCTGAACAAGTACATCGGCTACGAGAACGCCGCCAAGGTCGCCAAGCAGTCGCTGAAGGAGCGCAAGACGATCCGCCAGGTCGTCCTCGAAGGCGGTTACGTCGACAACGGCGACCTGACCGAGGCCCAACTCGACGCGGCGCTCGACGTTTTGTCGATGACTCGTCCAGCCACCTGAGCGAGGCGCTAGAGGGGCAGGTCTTCGAGTAAGTCGGTGACCAGCGCGGCGATCGGTGACCGCTCCGAGCGGGTCAGCGTCACGTGCGCGAACAGCGGGTGTCCCTTGAGCTTCTCGATGACCGCCGCGACACCGTCGTGCCGACCGACGCGCAGGTTGTCGCGCTGGGCGACGTCGTGGGTCAGGACGACCCGCGAGCCCTGGCCCAGCCGCGACAGCACGGTCAGGAGTACGCCGCGCTCGAGCGACTGCGCCTCGTCGACGATGACGAACGCGTCGTGCAGCGAGCGGCCGCGGATGTGGGTCAGCGGCAGCACCTCGAGCAGGCCGCGCGCCATGACCTCCTCGACGACCTCGGGCTGCACGAGTGCGCCGAGGGTGTCGAAGACCGCTTGCGCCCAGGGGCCCATCTTCTCCGAGGCGTCCCCGGGTAGGTAGCCGAGCTCCTGGCCGCCGACCGCATAGAGCGGACGGAAAACCACGATCTTCTTGTGGGCGCGACGTTCGAGCACCGACTCGAGCCCGGCGCACAGGGCCAGGGCCGACTTGCCCGTGCCGGCCCGGCCGCCCATCGAGACGATGCCGATATCGGGGTCGAGCAGCAGGTCGATCGCGATGCGCTGTTCGGCTGAGCGACCGTGCACCCCAAAGGCGTCCCGGTCGCCGCGCACCAGTCGTACGGACTTGTCGGGGGCGACCCGACCCAGGCCGGACCCACGCTCAGATAACAGCACCAGGCCGGTGTGGCAAGGGAGTTCGCGCACCTCCTCGAGATCAAGGGAGCCGTGCTCGTACAGCGCATCAAGTTCGGCGCCCATGACCTCGAGCTCGGCCATGCCCGTCCAGCCAGTGTTGACGGCGAGCTCGGCGCGGTACTCCTGCGCAGGCAGACCGATCGCGGCCGCCTTGACCCGCAAAGGCAGGTCCTTGCTGACCAAAACAACGTCAAGGCCTTCGCTGGCGAGGTTGGCCGCGACGGCCAGAATGCGGGCGTCGTTGCCGTCGCCGCGGAAGCCAGACGGTAGAGCGGACACGTCCACGTGGTTGAGCTCCACGCGTACGGTCCCGTGACCGACCGGGATCGGCTCGTCTAGGCGGCCGTGTGTGATCCGAAGGTCGTCGAGCAAGTGAAGCGACTGCCTCGCGAACCACCCGAGTTCGGGGTGGTCGCGCTTACCTTCGAGCTCGCTGATGACGACGAGGGGGAGGACGACATCGTGCTCGTCGAACCTGGCGAGAGCGCCGGGGTCGGAGAGCAGGACCGAGGTGTCGAGCACGAACGTCGTCATGGAGATCCCCGTCTAGCCGTAGGAACCGGGACCGGGCCCCC
>JBKJLP010000157.1:0-11075 GCA_046596735.1 Mycobacteriales bacterium
AGGGCGCCAAGGCGCTCGGCTGGTCGTGCGAGAAGGCGACCCTCAACATCGACCCGACCAAGCACACGTCGGAGATGGCTGGCTACACGCAATTCGGCGACGTGACCGGAGCGAAGCAGGGAACCCTGGTCACCTACCTGCGCGATGCGTTCGACAACGACGCCACGATCCTGTGCCACACCAAGGCGCTGAAGGTCCTGCACGAGGGTGGCCGGGCGACGGGCGTCGAGGCGGTCTACACCGACCCCGCCACCCTGCAGGCTCGCACCGTGACGATCAAGGCTAAGGATGTCGTCGTCGCCGCGGGTGCGCTCGAGACCCCGGCCGTGCTGCTGCGCTCCGGCATCGGCGGCCCGGACGTCGGCAAGCATCTGCGACTGCACCCGTCCAGCGGCATGTTTGGTGTCTACTCCGATGACCAACAGGCCTGGTGGGGTCCGCCGCAGGCCGCCATCATGGATGAGTACCGCGACCTCGGCGACGGCTACGGCCTCATCGTCGAGGGCTCGCAGTACTACCCCGGCGTCTTCGCCTTCCAGCTCGCCCTCACCGACGGCAAGAAGCACAAGGAGCTGATGAGCAAGTTCGCCAACATGTGCGACCTGCTCTTCATCACCCGCGACCACGGCGGCGGGACCGTGACCATCGATGAACACGGCGAATCCGTGCACCACTATGCACTTGAGGACCCCCGCGACCAGGAGCAAATCCGCAAGGGCCTGCGGGTGCTCGCCGAGCTGCACCTCGCCGCCGGTGCCGAAGAACTCTGGCTCAACACCCCTACGGCTCCCGGCTTCCGTCGCGGCGACGATCTCGAGGCATGGCTGTCCGCGCTCTACGAGAAGCCGTTCGGCGCCGGAGGCATCGCGATGGGCAGCGCCCACCAGATGGGCTCGGCCCGGATGGGTAGCGACCCGGCGACGTCGGTGGCCGACCCGAGCGGCGAGCTCCACGACACCAAGGGCGTCTGGATCGGTGACACCAGCGCCTTCCCGACGCCCTCCGGCGCCAACCCGATGCTGACCTGCATGGCGCTTGCCCACCGCACCGCCGAGAACCTCCTGAAGGGCTCCTCATGACCAGCACCCGCGATCGCATCTACGTCGACGGCGCCTGGATCCCCTCGACGGGGACCGGGACGCTGCCGGTGACCAACCCCTTCACCGAGGAGGTCATCGGCCACGTCCCTGAGGGCACCGCGGAAGACGTCGATAAGGCCGCGCAGGCCGCACGGCGCGGCTTCGAGGAGTGGTCGCAGGTCTCGCTCGATGATCGGGTGAAGGTCTGTACGCAGATCGCCGAGGGGCTGCAGGCCCGTCAGCAAGAGATCGCGCTCTCGGCCGCGACCGAGATGGGCGCGCCCTGGCAGATTGCCGTCATGGTGCAGGCCGGACTGCCCATCATCAGCTTCGCGTCGATGCAGGATGTCGTACGCCACCTCGAGTGGGAGAGCATCTCGGGCAACTCGCTGCTGGTCCGCCAGCCGGTCGGCGTCGTTGGCGCCATCACCCCGTGGAACTACCCGCTGCACCAGATCGCCGCCAAGGTCGCACCAGCGCTCGCGGCCGGGTGCTCGGTCGTCGTCAAGCCCTCCGAACTCGTCCCTGGCGTCGCCTACATCCTGGCCGAGGTGATCGATGCCGTCGGGCTTCCCGCCGGCGTCTTCAACCTCGTACCCGGTGTCGGCCCGGTCGTCGGCGAAGCGATCGCCTCGCATCCGCTGGTCGACATGGTGTCCTTCACCGGCTCTACCCGCGCCGGCCGTCGGGTGGCCGAACTCGCCGCCGCCGGTCCCAAGCGGACGTCGCTCGAGCTTGGCGGTAAGTCCGCGTCACTGCTGCTCGACGACCTCGACGGCGACGCGCTGACCAATGCGCTGGCTGGTTCGTTGACTGGTTGCCTGATCAACTCCGGGCAGACCTGCTCGGCACTCACTCGACTGCTCGTGCCGCGGGGCAAGGTCGACGAGGTGCTCGCCAACCTCGAGGTGTTCGTCCAGTTCGCACCGATGGGCGACCCGCTGGACCCCGCGACGCAGCAGGGGCCGCTGGTCTCCAAGATCCAACAGGAGCGGGTGCGCGACTACATCCGCGCTGCCGTCGACGACGGGGCGCGACTGGTCGCCGGCGGCCCCGAGCAGCCGGACAACCTGCCCAAGGGCTTCTTCGTGAAGCCGACTGTCCTGCTCGCCGAGGCCGGCACCCGGATCGAGCAGGAGGAGGTCTTCGGACCCGTCCTCACGGTGGTTCCGTACGACGGCAGCGACGAAGAAGCGATCCGGATCGCCAACGGCACCCCGTACGGCCTCTCGGGCGCCGTTTGGGCGGCCGATCGCGACCGGGCCATCCGGGTGGCCAAGCGGCTGCGCACCGGCCAGGTCGGCGTCAACGGCGGGGTGTTCAACCCGACCGCCCCGTTCGGTGGCTTCGGCCAGTCCGGCTATGGCCGCGAGCTCGGCCCGCTCGGCCTCGAAGAGTTCACCGCCATCACGTCCTTGCAGCTGTAAGCCACCTCGCTGGGCGCCGCGGTGGGGACGAGAGGGTTAGCTGTGGCCGAGCGGCTCAGCAGGGTCGGCGTCGGCCACCGTTCCAGGGGTGTGGCCGACCGACTCAACCGCCTCGGCAGGTCCGCTGTCCATCAACTCGAGCTCGTCGTGTTCGACCGCCATGCCCGCGGTGGTCGCGATCTCCGCGAGCACCTCGCTGTGGGCCCCGCAGCCATGGTCGAGCGACACGACCCGGCCGTCGTCGGGAGCCAGCGCGTTGGCACACGCCCCGAAGACCGCGCGCAAAGAACCACCCAGCGGTACGAGGAAGCCGCAGTCGATGCACTTGGCCGGCGCCGACTTGGCGATCGGTGCCTGCGGCCCGTTCTCGCCGTCGTACCAGCGTTCAGCCGCGTCGGCGCGGCCATCTAGCGACAGCACCCTCTCGCGGCCCAGGCCCAGTTCCCAGTGCTGGTCGAACAGCTCGGCGTCGGGGTCGGCGTAGGCCGGCACGAGCCGCGGGTCGTTGGGCTTGGTGGGCAGCAGATCGCCGGGCGACAGGTCCCCCGGCTGAATCCGGTCCGCGTAGGGCACCCACTCGGGTGACACCAGGGCCTCGGCGCCTGGCAGGAGAACGACCTCGTCGACCGTCACCTCGTCCGAGCCCTCTGCGCGGGCAACCGTGACAGCCCAGCGCCAGCCGCGGTAGGCCTTCTCCGTAGTGGCGAACGAGTGCGTCACGACCAACGCCTCGTCCACTTCAACGCCGAGGTGCTCACCCACCGCATCAGCGGCGACCTCGACGGCGGCAGCGCGGGCCGCGGCTACGGCGGCTACACAGGCCAGGTCGCCCTCGACCGAAACGATCGGGGCAGCTACCTCGATGGTGCTCACTGCAGCGTCCTTTCCTGGGTCACCGGCCGTGACCTCGGTGATGTCTGAGGGGGCGGGGGGCGGTTCGTCGCGCGGTCCGGCCAGCGCGCCGGATAATCTCGAACTGACCTCGCGCAGCTTGCGTCTCATCCCCGGCACCCCCCTAGTCCACCACCTTCTGCAACGGAGCAGGACATGACCGCCCCAACCCGCCTGTTCGCGGGACTCACCGCAGCCCTGTGCGCGGTCGCCCTGAGCGGTTGTCAGAAGCCGACGCCGCTCGTCACGCTGGTCAGCGGCAGCACCTCCGTCCACACCGGAGCGGCGATCTACTGCTTCGAAGGCCAGAGCGCGCAGGCTCAGGACTGCCGGACCGAGGACCGGCCGCCGACGGTCCTCAAGGTAAAGGTCGGGGCGCAGGTCGGGGTCGACGTCTCCAAGAAGATCGCCGATGCCGGTTGGGTCATCGTCCTGCCGGGCGACGACCAGGACCCGTCCAACGACCAGGCTTCCGGCACCCAAAACAGCCACTACTTCGCGTTCACGCCGCAGTTCGAGAGCGGGCCATTGCGGCTCGAAGTGCGGATGCTGGACAACGGCCAGCCCGGCGCGCCCACCGTGGGCAACTGGCAGTTCGTACTGATCCCTGCGTAGGGATCAGCCTTCGAGGTCGCCAGCGATCGCGCGCAGAATCGTCGCGACCCGCTTCCCGGTGTCCCGATCTGGGTGCTTGCCCTTGCGAAGCGACGGCTGCACCTTGGCTTCGAGCAGCTTGATGAGGTCCTCGACCATCACCTGCAGATCCTCCGCCGGCCGCCGGGCGCTCGCGAGCTGAGTCGGCGCGTCCAAGATCCGTACCGACAGGGCCTGCTCGCCGCGCTTGCCGGCCGCCACACCAAACTCGAGTCGGGTGCCGGCCTTGAGCTCTTCGACGCCGTCGGGCAGGGCAGATGACGGCACGAACACGTCGCCTCCGTCGTCGCGCGCGACGAAGCCGAACCCCTTGTCCTTGTCGTAGAACTTGACCTTGCCGGTAGGCACCGCGGACCTCATGACTGTGAGTGTGATGGACCTCATCAGGCTAGCCGCCCGAGCTCCGCCTAGCCTCACCTTTTGTGTCCTCCCCAACTCCCCGCGAGCCCGGCGAGCGGCTCGTGCTGGCCGGCGTCGGCCTCTTCGGGGTGGGCCTCCTCGCCGTCGTGGTGATCGTGATCGCGTTCCTGCTCGGCAGCGATAACGCGCCGCTGCCGCTCACCCTGCTCTGCCTGCTGATGCCGGTGGGGCTGGCCCTGGGTCTGCTCGGGTTGCTCAGGCGAGCGCGTCGTTGAGCGAGCCGCTGCGATAGGCCTGCACGGTCACGGCGCTGAAGCCTGACCTGCGCACGACCGACAAGGCGGCCTCGTCGCAAGCGGCGAGCGCGACCGGATCCAGCTCAATCCGCGCTACCCCGTCGCCGAGGTCGCGAACCCGCAGGTCAGTCACCCCCGGCCCAAGGTGCACGCGCAAGGCGGTCTCGGCCGCGTCCACCCGAGCGAGTGCGGCAGGGGTGACCTGGATGCCGTACGCGATACGGCTGGCGAGGCAGGCCAGCGCCGGCTTGTCGGCGGTCCGCAGCCCCCAGCGACGGGAGGCCTCTCGGACGTCAGCCTTCGTGAGTCCGGCAAGCGGGGTGACGGCACCGCGCTCGGCCGCCGCCCGGATGCCAGGGCGGAAGCCCGCGACCAGGTCGTCGGCGTTGGTCCCGGTGGCGACGTGGGCTAGACCCAGCTCGTGCGCCAGCGGGCGGAGGGTGTCGACCAGGGTCGCCTTGCAGTGAAAGCACCGGTCGCCGGCGTTGGCGACGTAACCCTCCCGCGACAGTTCGTCGGTGCCGGGCGTGAGGTGGCGGACCCCGAGGCTGGCCGCGAACGCCGCAGCGGCCGGCAACTCCGCTTCGGCAAGAGAGGGGCTGACGGCGGTGGCGGCTACGACGGCGTCTGTCCCGAGGGCACGCACGGCAGCGGCCAGCAGGAACGCCGAGTCGGCGCCACCGGAGAACGCGACCAGCACGCTGCCGAGTTCGCGCAGCCCGGAATCGAGCTCGCCCAGTCGCGTGTCGAGGTCGGCCTGCACCGGCCCACCGTAGGTCAGCGCAGGTGCAAGGTCTTTCCGCAACCGGCGAGCGTCAGCGTTACCGGGCCGTCCGTCGAGTACGTGATCGGCTCGTCGCAGGACACCCTGGCTCGGGCGACGTCGATCGTGACCGAACGCAGGTTGGTCAGCTGGAGCGAAAGACCGCTCGTCCGACTGGCGAGTACCGGACCCCACTGCTGCGTCCGGGAGGCAAAGGCCAGCGCCGGAATCTCCCCGCCGGTGAGCGCCCCGCCGCCCGTCGTCACTGGCAAAACCTTTGCGGAGGTCTGGCCAAAGCCGGAGGAGGTCACGTCGATCGTGCCGACGCCCTTGCCGCGAGTCCGCAGTCCAGAAACCCAGTAGGCGTGGTCGGCCACCGCCGTGGCGACGGCGTTGTCCTCACTCGGGTCGACGACGTATGTCACCCGGAACGGGCTGGCGTCGACCCGCGCGGTGCCCAGAAAAGCCGCGCCCGGGGCGTACTCGTCATTGCCGGCCAAGGTGAGGTGATCGGCAGTCAAAAACAGCTTGTGCTCAACCCGGATCCCGGCCGCGATGTTGGCGGCGTAGGCGTCCTCACTCGTCTTGAGGTTGACCAACTCATCAGCGGCGGAGTTCCACGTCAGAAGCGGGGTGTTGCGCAGCGACGCGAGCTGATCGATGACGCTGCCAGGGGCACCCACCACCGAGAAGCCTCGGGCAAACAGATCCGGCCAGCGGGCGAGTAACCGATAGGTACCGAAGCCGCCCATGGAATAGCCGGTCACCGAGGACCAGGCCTCGTCAACGTTGTAGTGACGTGCCGCATCGGCCCACGCCTCGAACGTGTCGGCCTCAGCGATTCCGGCGTAGAAGCCGTCCGGACCGCGTCCGCCCGGCGTGACGACGAGCGAGCCCGGACCGCGCTCGCCCATCTGCACCTGGTTCTTGCTGGACAGGTACTGGTTGTAGTTGGCCGACAGCGAGTGCAGCAGCAGGGTCATGCCGTAGCCCTTGGCCGGCATCTTCTTCTTCGGGACGTACAGCGCGTAGGACTGCAGTTGCCCGACGAAGCGGCCGATGCACTTGGCGCCTGCGGAGAAGGACGATTTCAGGTCGAAGCAGATCTTGGTCGGATCGATGCCCTGCCCGAAGGAGTAGTTGCTGGCCAGGATGCGGTTCATCGGACCGGTCTTCGGTACGCCGCTGTCGTCGATCGTCCGCTTGGCCGCCTTACCGAGGTCGACGTCGGCGAAGAAGGGCGTTACGTCACCGCGCGTCAGCTGCAACGACTGGTTGCGCTCGCGCCACCACGGCGCCGCAGCGATGCCAGCGGCGGCGGTGTCCCCCATGTTGCTGCCCACGAAGACCGGCATCGGCTCGTCAAAGCGCGGGCCGACATTGACGATCGCGACACCCTGGGGTGTCCCACCGCCGGCAGCGGTGGCGCTGGCCGGACCGGGCTTGGGGGCCAGGTAGCGATCGGCCGACGGGTCCCACAGGCCGGCGCCGACCGTCGTCCTGAGCTTGGCCTTCCCGGGGTTGAACGTTGTCAGCGGCACGGTCACGCTGATCTGTCGCCGGGCGAGGTCGACCTGAGCCGTCGCCGGGCCAAGAGTCTTACCGGTTGCGGCGTCGAGCACCTCGGCGCTCTTGCCGTGCCAGGTCACAAACACCTTGGCCGGGGACTTCACACCGGCGCCGTGCGGCCAAGCGATCGCGGCGGTTGAGCTGCCCAAGGCCAGGGTGAAGGCGCTCCGCGCAGGGTCCTTGAGGCTGTTGAGCGTCACCCGGAAGGCGGTGCCCCGACGTAGCGGACGGACGCGCAGCTCCACCAGGTCGGCGGCATTACGCGCGTAGACCGGGTCGGTCGGGTAGGTGAAGGTGCCCCCAGTCGGTGAGTAGAGGTGGCCGCTCGTGCCGAACGGGTCGTTGTTGTCCTTGACCCCAGTTGCACCGTGATCGTCGTTGAGGAAGTCCTGGTAGAGCCACTCACCCTCGCGGTAGGCCTGCGCGCCCGACACGAGAATCGGCCCAGCCTCCCAAACACCGGTGTTCTGCAGCTGCGGCGCGTCGGGAGCGGGGGCGTACAAGACGGCTGGTCCGGGCCGGCTGACCGGCGCAGCTCCAGGCTCGGGAGTGCGCGCGGTCGCCGCTCCCGCGCCGACGACGAGGGCGGCGACAGCCACGAGGGACATGGGGCGGGCGAGCCGGAGCGACATACCGGATTCTTCGACGTCCGGTCCACGGCACCTGCCGGCCGGCCCAGAACCGCACCGACGACTAAACTCGATCGGATGTCCATGGACGCGGTGATCGCCCCGCGCAGCCTCGCCGAGGAGCTGCGTGGCTGGTCCGACGAGCACCTCGCCGGACTGCTCGTCGCCCGCCCAGATCTGGCCTCCCCCGTCCCGCCGGACATGGGGGTGCTGGCCGCGCGAGCGACCGTTCGACTGTCCGTACTTCGCGCCATCGAGCAGTTGCCCGCATTCCTGCTGGCTCTGCTGGATGCCCTCGTCTTGAGCGACACCACCACCCCGTACGCCGACCTGGTCACCCTCGTGGGGACGGCGGCGCCGGCCGAGGATCTGCGGACCGGGGTCGAGACGCTGCGCGGGCTCGCCCTGGTGTGGGGCACGGTTGCCGAACTGCATGTGGTGGGTGCGGTCCGCGAGGTCGTGGGCCAACATCCGGCTGGGCTGGGACGGCCGCTCGCGACCTGCCTGTCTCGACACAGCGACCGACAGATCGCTCCGCTTGCCGAGGCCTACGGCGTCGAGGGTCTCGCCGGGCTGGTGGAGTTGTTTGGCGATCCCGGGCGGCTCGGTCCGGTCCTGACTGACCTCGCGCCAGAGGAGCGCACCGTGCTCACGACACTGGCGGCCGGGCCGCCACTGGGACAGGTCCGTGACGCGCTGCGTCACGATGCCCCGGACAGCCCCGTCCGCCGGTTACTCGCACGCGGACTGCTCATCCCGGTCGACAACGCCACCGTCGAACTGCCCCGCGAGGTGGGGCTCTTGCTGCGCGGCGACGCCCCACTGGGCAAGATCGCCGCGTCGTCGCCTGCCCTGGTCACATCCACCCCGTCCGGGGTCGACCAAACCGCCGCCCACGCCGCAGTTGAGGCGACAACCCGGGTCGAAGCGCTGCTCGAGGAGTGGACCCGTGAGCCGGCGTCTGTGCTTCGGGCCGGCGGTCTGGGTGTCCGCGAGTTGAAGCGAGCAGCCGCAGCGGTCGACGCCGACGAGCGGGCGGCCGCACTCATCATCGAGATTGCCGCCGGGGCCGGGCTCGTCGACCAGACGCCTGGGGTCGACCCGCTCTGGGCACCAACTCCGGCGTACGACACCTGGCTTGGCCTGCCGCCCGAACTGCGCTGGATCTCGCTGGCTCGGTCCTGGCTGGCCCTCACCCGCTTGCCCCGCCTGGTCGGCGAGCGCGGCGACCGGGACAAGGTGCTCGCCGCCCTCAGCCCCGAGATCGAGCGGACTGCGGCACCGGCCGACCGGCGTCGCGTGCTCGACCTGCTCGCCGAAGCCGGCAAGGGCGCGGCCCCCACCGTGGCCAGCATTGAAGCGGTACTCGCCTGGCGCGCCCCCCGTCGCGGGGGGCGACTACGCGACGTCCTCCCGAGCTGGGTCCTGGCCGAAGCCGAAGCGATCGGGCTGACTGGCCGCGGCGCGCTGTCGTCCTTCGCCCGGGTGCTGCTGACCGGCGACGACCGCGCCGCAGGAAAGTCGCTGAGCGCCCTCATCCCGGATCCCCTCGACCACGTCCTCGTACAGCCCGACCTCACGGTTGTCGCCCCGGGGCCGCTGGAGCGCGACCTGGCCCGCGAACTCGCGCTGGTCGCCAACATCGAGTCGACCGGCGGCGCGACGGTCTATCGCGTCAGTGAGACCTCCGTACGACGGGCGCTGGATGCCGGTCGAGCAGCGAGCGACCTGCACGAGCTGTTTCGCTCCCGGTCGCGGACGCCGATCCCGCAGTCGCTGACCTACCTGATCGACGACATCTCGCGGCGGCACGGCCGAATGCGCGTCGGCACTGCCGCCTCCTACCTACGGTGCGACGACGAGGCGCTGCTGAGTGAGGTCCTCGCCGCCAAGAAGGTCACGCCGTTGGGGCTGCGCCGGTTGGCTCCCACAGTGCTGACGAGTTCGGCTCCGGTGGCCCAGGTGCTGGAGGTGTTGCGCGAGCTCGGCTACGCGCCGGCCGCCGAGGCGCCCGACGGCGCGCTGCTGCTTACGCCCCGCGAGGCCCGACGCACACCGGCCCGACCGCGTCCGTCCCGGGGCAGCGAAGCCGTGCTGCCCCTCGAGCAGGCCCGGCTGGCGGTCACTGCCCTGCGCGCCGGCGACGTGGCCAGCCGCGCGTCCCACCGGGGCGTCACCGTCGCGAGTCGTACGAGCACCTCGGACACGCTGGCCTTCCTGCAGGACGCGGCTCGCGAGGGGCGGCAGGTCTGGATCGGCTACGTCGACGCCCAAGGCCGCTCCACCTCACGGGTGGTGCAGCCACGCGGCGTCGAAGGCGGCTTCGTGTCGGCGTACGACCACCTGCGGGCGGAGGACCGCACTTTCGCGGTCCACCGCATCACCGGCGTCGCCACCATCGACGACGCGGACTAGCGCGTGCCCTCCCAGTGTTGGAGTCCTTGTGACTGACGGACCGCTGATCGTGCAGAGCGACAAGACGCTGCTGTTGGAGATCGACCACCCGCTGGCGGCCGAGTGCCGGATGGCGATCGCGCCCTTCGCCGAGCTCGAACGCTCCCCCGAGCACGTGCACACCTACCGGCTCACGCCGCTGGGTTTGTGGAATGCCCGCGCGGCCGGGCACGACGCGGAGCAGGTGGTCGACGCACTCGTGCGGTTCAGCCGCTATGCGGTCCCGCACGCGCTGCTCGTCGACCTCGCCGACACGATGGATCGCTACGGCCGACTCAAGCTTGAGGTCGACCCGGTGCACGGCCTGGTGCTGCGTACCACGGATCGGGCAGTACTCGAGGAGGTCGTACGGTCCAAGAAGGTCAGCCCGATGCTCGGCGCGCGGCTCGATCCCGAGACGGTGCTCGCCTTTCCGTCCGAGCGCGGGCGGCTCAAGCAGGCGCTACTCAAGGTGGGCTGGCCGGCTGAGGACCTCGCCGGTTATGTCGACGGCGAAGCGCACGAGATCACGATGCGCGAGGACGGCTGGGAGCTGCGCGACTACCAAAAGCTCGCCGTCGAAAACTTCTGGCACGGCGGCTCCGGCGTGGTCGTTCTGCCTTGCGGCGCTGGCAAAACGATCGTCGGGGCGGCCGCTATGGCACGCGCCGGCGCGACCACGTTGATCCTCGTCACCAACACCGTGTCCGGCCGGCAGTGGAAATCCGAGCTTCTCAAACGGACGACGCTGACCGAGGACGAGATCGGGGAGTACTCCGGGGAGAAGAAGGAGATCAAGCCGGTCACCATCGCGACGTACCAGATCATGACCACCCGCCGAAAGGGCGAGTACGCCCACCTCGAGCTGTTCGGGGCGCGCGACTGGGGCTTGGTGGTCTACGACGAGGTGCACCTGCTGCCGGCGCCGGTCTTCCGGATGACCGCCGATCTGCAGTCGCGTCGCCGGCTCGGCC
>JBKJLP010000414.1:0-11241 GCA_046596735.1 Mycobacteriales bacterium
CACCGCGGCTGGACGCCCCTACGCACCCCGACCTCGACCTTGTGGGTCAGCCCCGCCGGGCAGATCATCGAGGTCCCCCGCCACACCGGACCCCCACCCGAGATCGACCCCGACGCCGAGCTCCCCGACCCCCACGCCCTCGCCGAGATCGACACCGCACTCCTCCGCGAGCCCGGCCCCGACGACGACCCACCCTGGGACCAGCCACCACCGTTTTGACCACTAGCCTGGGGCGGGTGAACCCCGAGCAGGACACCGTCCTCGTCGTCGACTTCGGCGCGCAGTACGCGCAACTCATCGCGCGCCGGGTCCGCGAGTGCCGCGTCTACTCCGAGATCGTGCCGCACACGATCACCGCGGCCGAGATCCGGGAGCGCGCTCCCAAGGCCGTGATCCTGTCCGGTGGACCCTCATCGGTCTACGCCGACAATGCGCCGCAGGTCCCGGCCGGCTTCTTCGAGACCGGCATTGCGACCTTCGGGATTTGCTATGGCCACCAGGCGATGGCGGCCGCGCTGGGCGGGACCGTCGCGCAGACCGGTACCGCGGAGTACGGCCGTACGGAGCTGGCAGTGAGCAACCCGGGGATCCTGTTTGACGGGTTGCCGACGCAGCAGTCGGTGTGGATGTCGCACGGCGACGCCGTGACCGAGGCACCCGAGGGCTTCACCGTCACCGCCACTACGCCCGCCACGCCGGTCGCCGCCTTCGAGGATCCGGCGCGTGGGCTCTACGGCGTGCAGTTCCACCCCGAGGTGCTGCACAGCGAGCACGGTCAGCAGGTCCTTGAGCGCTTCCTCCTTGAGGCTGCCGGTTGCCGCCCCACGTGGACCATGACCAACGTCGTGCAAGAGCAGGTCGATCTGATCCGCGCCCAGGTCGGCGACAAGCGGGTCATCTGCGGGCTGTCCGGCGGGGTCGACTCCGCCGTGGCCGCGGCGCTCGTCCAGCGCGCCGTCGGTGACCAGCTCACCTGCGTCTTCGTTGACCATGGCCTGCTGCGCCAGGGCGAGGCCGAGCAGGTCGAGAAAGATTTCGTCGCCTCCACCGGCGTACGACTGCACGTCGCCGATGAGGTGGACCGCTTCATGGCGGCGCTGTCCGGTGTCATTGATCCGGAGGACAAGCGCAAGGCGATCGGACGCGAGTTCATCCGCGCCTTTGAGCAGGCGGCCCGCGAGATCAGCGACGACCAGCCGGTCGACTTCCTCGTCCAGGGCACGCTCTACCCGGACGTCGTCGAGTCCGGCGGCGGTGCGGGCACCTCCAACATCAAGAGCCACCACAACGTCGGCGGGCTGCCGGACGACTTGCAATTCGCGCTGGTGGAGCCGCTGCGGACGTTGTTCAAGGACGAGGTGCGCCAGGTCGGGCTCGAACTCGGACTGCCCGAGGCGATCGTCTGGCGTCAGCCGTTCCCCGGCCCTGGGCTGGGGATTCGCATCATCGGCGAGGTCACGACGGAGCGGCTCGACCTGCTCCGGCTCGCGGACGCCATAGCCCGCGAGGAGCTGTCGGCCGCTGGCCTCGATCGCGAGATCTGGCAGTGCCCGGTCGTGCTGCTTGCCGACGTTCGCTCGGTCGGCGTCCAGGGCGATGGTCGTACGTACGGCCACCCGGTCGTCCTGCGGCCGGTGTCGTCCGAGGATGCGATGACCGCTGACTGGTCGCGCGTGCCGTACGACGTACTGGCCCGCATCTCGACCCGCATCACGAACGAGGTGCCGGGCATCAACCGCGTCGTGCTCGACGTCACGAGCAAGCCTCCCGGCACCATCGAGTGGGAGTAGCCCAGCAGCGTCGGGGTGGGACCGGCGTGGGGTTGGCCCTGCTGTCGGCCGCGGCGTTCGGGACGTCTGGGTCTTTCGCGGCCAGCCTGCTCGATGCGGGCTGGACCCCGGGCGCGGCCGTCACCGCGCGCCTCGTCATCGCCGCGCTCGTCCTCACGGTGCCGGCCGCTCTGCTGCTGCGCGGCCGCCTCGCGGACCTACGCACCGGCAGCCGCGGCGTCGCCGTCTACGGTCTGGTCGCCGTTGCCGGCTGCCAGCTCGCCTACTTCAACGCCGTCCAGACGCTGTCGGTCGCTGTGGCCTTGCTGCTGGAGTACTCCGGCGCGCTCATGGTCGTCGGGTGGATGTGGATGCGACACGGCCACCGCCCCCGCGCGCTGACGTTGGCCGGAGCCGGCACCGCCATCTGTGGGCTGGTGCTCGTGCTCGACGTGCTCGGCGATGCCGCACTGGACCCGGTCGGCGTGCTGTGGGGCCTGCTCGCGGCCGTCGGCCTGGCTGTCTACTTCGTGCTTTCGGCCAAGGTCAGCGAAGGGCTGCCGCCGCTGGTGATCGCCTGGGGCGGGCTCTCGGTGGGTGGCGCGATGCTCGCGCTAGCCGGAGTTGTGGGACTGGTGGAGATGCGCGCCCCGCGCATCGACGTGGTCCTGCTCGAGACCAAGGTCAGCTGGATCGTCCCCGTCCTGGGGCTCGCCGTGGTGGCCGCGGCCCTGGCCTACGTCACCGGCATCCTCGGCGCGCGACTGCTCGGCGCCAAGGTCGCGAGCTTCGTCGGCCTCACCGAGGTGCTCTTTGCGGTCTTGTTCGCCTTCGTCCTGCTCGATCAGTCGCTGTCGCCGATGCAACTCATCGGTGGTCTGGCGGTGCTGGCTGGCATCGCGCTCGTGCGACTCGACGGGGACCCGGGCGAGGGCCGGCGCGTGGTCACAACGGGTCACCCATCGGTGCGGGACGGTGGAGCACATGATCACATTGGGTGATATTCACGCAAAGTGTTGCGGTCGTCGCTCAGAGTGATGGAACCTGAGTGAGGACATCGCGGTTCGCCGACCTCAGGAGGCAGTCATCGTGCGTGACCACGAACTGCCCGGCTCGGCCACCACGCTTCGGTGGCTGAGCGCGCTACCGCAGGGGCGATCGCTCTCGGAAGAGGTGTGGGCGCTGCGGCACCGAGGCCTGACTGCGCTGCTGTGGGCGCACGTGCCCGCGCTCTGGGCGTTTGCGCTGATGCAAGGCTTTCCGGTACCTCACGCCACGCTGGAGGCTCTCGCCCTGGCGGCCTTGGCGAGTGCGGCATCTTCGCCCCGACTCAGCCGATCCGCGCGCTCCGCCGCCGCCGCGCTCGGGCTGGTAGTCGCGTCCTCGTTGCTCGTGCACCTGTGGGGCGGTGTCATCGAGGGCCATTTCCACTTTTTCGTCGTCATCGGTTTCCTCGCGCTCTACCAGTCGTGGTTGCCGTTCCTGCTTGCCCTGGGATACGTCGTGCTCGAGCACGGCATCGTCGGGATGCTCGATCCGGAGTCCATGTACAACCACGCCGCCGCCATCGACCACCCATGGCGCTGGGCGCTCATCCACGGCGTCTTTGTGCTGGCGGCGAGCACGGCAAACCTGCTTGCCTGGCGCATTACCGAGGACGAGGCGCTGCACGACAGCCTCACCGGACTGCCCAATCGCGCCATGTTGCTGGACCGGCTCACGGTGGCGTTCGACGCCCGCCGCGACACCACCGCCGTCCTCTACCTCGACCTGGACGACTTCAAGGACGCGAACGACGGCTTCGGTCATGACGTCGGTGACGCTGTGCTGCAGCAGGTGGCTCGACGGCTGGCGGACGTCCTCGACGAGGGCGAGTTGCTGGCGCGACTCGGCGGGGACGAGTTCGCCGTGTTGCTGACCCGGCTCGCGGGCCGCGATCACGCCCGCGACGTCGCCGCGCGCGTTCAGCAGGCACTTGCGGCTCCCGTGGTCCACGGTGGCCTCAGCCTGGCCGTGGACGCCAGCGTGGGGCTCGCCTTTGGCGCGGACACCGATAGCGCCCTGTCGCTCCTGCGCAACGCTGACCTGGCGATGCTGACGGCCAAACGAAGCGGCGGGGGCCGGTGGCGGGAGTACGAGTCCGTCATGCACTCGGCGGCGCTGCGGCGCACCGAGCTGGGCCACGAGTTGCGTGCCGCGATCGAAAGCGACCAGCTCGAGGTGCACTATCAGCCGATCTTCTCCCTCAGCTCCGGACGCATCGTCGGGACCGAGGCGCTCGTTCGCTGGCGGCACGAGACCCGCGGGATGATCGCGCCGACGGAGTTCATCCCCGTGGCCGAGCAGTCGGGGCTGATTGTCGCGCTCGGGGGGTGGGTGCTGCGGACGGCGTGCGCGAAAGCAGCCCAGTGGCAGGCGGACTACCCCTGTAGGCCACCGCTCACGATCTCGGTCAACCTCTCACCTCGCCAGCTGGCCGAACCCGCGCTGCTCGCGACGGTGGTCGGCGCGCTGCGCGACAGCGGACTCCAGCCGTCCTCCCTGTGCCTGGAGATCACCGAAGGCTCGCTGATCCGGGACCTGGAGAGCACCCTGCTCACGCTGGGCTCGTTGAAAGCGGTCGGACTGCGGCTGGCGCTGGACGACTTCGGGACTGGCTACTCCTCGTTGAGCTATCTGCAGCGATTGCCCGTGGACATCGTGAAGATTGACCGCAGCTTTGTCGCGGAGCTGGGCGAGCGCCAGCAGGAGCGTCACATCGTGGCCGCCGTCGTTGACCTGGCGCGGGCGCTGGGGCTCTCGGTAACCGCGGAGGGGATCGAGACCCGCGAGCAACACGACGTGCTGCGCGAGATTGGTTGCGACAACGGGCAGGGCTACCTTCGGTCGCCGCCACTCCCGGCCAACGAGCTGGACGCGCTCCTTGCGCAGGAGGCACGTACCTCGCCGGTTCCGGCACCGCGTGGCTCCGCCGAGGAAGCGTCCGTCACGCGCGTGTGACGGAGCGTCCTGCCGCCGAGTCGGCGTCGCTTTGTCCTTGACGCGGAAGATCTTCAGGTGGGACAACGATGCCCTACCCGGCCTTGCCCCGCCTGACGTCGTCGAGGGGGAGCCATGCGCAAGACCTTCCAAGTACTGGCGTACGCGTTGTGCGTCGAGGTGATCATCCAGGCGATGGCGATCGCCTACGCGTTGTTCGGTCTGGGGAAGTGGATCGAGGACGACGGCGGGGTCCTGAACAAGCAGGTCCTCGACGCCACTAACGGCCCGGAGTTCAGCGGAGTCGGGGGCTTCGCGATCCACGGCATGAACGGGATGATGCTCATCCCGCTCTTGGTGCTGCTGCTGCTGATCGTCTCGTTCTTTGCCAAGGTGCCCGGTGGCGTGCGGCGGGCCGCCGCCCTTGTCGGTCTGGTCGTCCTTCAGGTCGTCCTGGGGATCTCTGGCCACAGCGTCCCCTACCTGGGGCCGGTGCACGCCCTGAACGCGTTCGTCATCCTGGTGGTGGCCTTCCAGACCGCGCGTTCGGCCAGGGCAGTCCCCGCCACGGCACCAGCCCCGGTTCGCGACGCGGTTGGCGCGTAGCAGGAGCGAGCGACGGCGCCTGCTCGTCGCCCTCGCGGCGACGCTCGCGCTCGTCCTGCCGGTCACCTGGCTGTGGCAGGCCAGCCTCCTGCCGGACGCGTACTCGGCCATGGACATGGGCTACGTCGACGCCGGCGGTGGGACCGGGATGAGGTCCCACCACGGCGGGATCAGCGTTGCGGACCTCGTGGCTGATCCGGCTCGTCTCGCGGACGTCCGGGTCAGTTTCACCGCGCGCAAGGAGACTTTCCGGCTTGCCTCCGGTCAGGAGGTCGACGGCTACACGGTCAACGGGACCTCCCCGGGTCCGACGATCCGGGCTCGCCAAGGCCAGCTCGTCGAGGTGCAGTTGGACAACGCGTCCGTCCCCGACGGTGTGACGCTGCACTGGCACGGAGTGGACGTGCCCAACGCCGCGGACGGCGTAGCAGGCGTGACGCAGGATGCTGTGCCGGTCGGCGGATCGTTCACCTACCGTTTCGTCGCCGATCAGATCGGTACCTACTGGTACCACTCCCATCAGCTCTCGCACCGGCAGGTCCAAGGGGGGCTGCTCGGTGCCCTGGTGATCGAGCCGCGCGACCCCGACCCGTTGGTCCGCGAGCATCTGGCGGTCCTGCACGTGTACGACGGCGTTCCGACGGTCAACGGGTTGTCCGGTGATGTCCCGGTGGCCGCCGCTGATGGCGCCACCGTCCGCGTGCGCGTGGTCAACACCGACAACGGGGTGACGTCGATCTGGACGTCCGGCTCGCCCTACCGGGTGCTGGCCGTTGACGGCAGCGACGTCAACCGCCCGACCCTCGTGGAGCGCAAGGCCTTTCGCCTCACGGCGGGGGCGCGGGTCGATCTGGAAGTGACCGCCCCGGCGCGAGTGGATCTAGGTGGAGCGAGCGCCCTGATTCTCGGGGCGGGGGCTCCCTCCGAACCCCAGCCCACCGATGTGGTGGACCTGCTGACGTACGGCAGTTCCGCCCCGTTGGGCTTCAACCCGGCCGTCGCCGACCGGCAGTTCCGTTACTCGATCGGCCGCAGGCCGGGCTTCGTGAACGGCCGCCCAGGCCTGTGGTGGTCGATCAACGGCCACGTCTATCCGGACGTCCCGATGTTCCTCGTCCGCGAGGGCGACGTCGTCAGGATGCGCATCGACAACCACAGCGGCGCCGCGCACCCCATGCACCTGCACGGGCACCACGTCGTCGTGCTGTCGCGCAACGGCGTGCCCGCGACAGGCAGTCCGTGGTGGATCGACTCCCTGGAGGTCGCCAGCGGCGATAGCTATGAGGTGGCCTTCGTGGCAGACAACCCCGGGATCTGGATGGACCACTGCCACAACCTCCCGCACGCTACGCAGGGGCTTGTGGCCCACCTGATGTACGAGGGGGTCATCGAGCCATTCCGGATCGGGGGGCCTGCTCGCAACGCCCCCGAGTGACCCGTGCGGTCAAGCAGGCGGGTCAACCAGGCGGATGCGGACCGCGCGGAACAGGTCAGGGGTCGAGCGCAGCACCACCAGCCGGGGGTCAGGCACGTCCATGAGTTGTCCCTGCACCAGCGGCAGCAGCGGCGCCAGCCGCCGGTCCGTGAGCACCTCGTCCACGGCTGACCGGTCCCCGCCGACGACGACGGCGTCCAGCTGAGCGGCCTCGGGCACCAGAATGCGTACGGCGTTGTCTGCGGCGGCAGCTAGCGCAACCCGTGATTGGCCCTCTCGGCGGCGAGCAAACCGGTGCTGCGAGGTGCCGCCCGCGGCGGCCCGGCCGTGCACCAGGCGACTGCCCACCTTCGAGCTGACCAGTGTGCGGCCGTGGAACACGCCGGCTGCGTAACCCCCGAGGCGCACGAGCAGCACGCCGATCCGCCGATCCTGCAGGGCGTGCTCGGTCAGCGACCCGCGGAGCGGGCCGAACGGCACCTCCACGGTCGCCACCGCCCCGTCGGCGGCCGTCACGACCACCCCGTCGTCAACCACGGTCGTGTCCGTGGCACCGTGCCGGGCGGCGAAGTTGGCCAGCCAGCGGTCCAGCCTTTCGGGCGGGACGCTGATCCACCGGCCCCCGCCGGCGGCGGGAGAGGAGGAGGCCACGCCTGATCCTCTCGCACAACCTGAACGCCGGTGCAACCTCCGTAGATTTTTTATCCGGACATATGCATGCTGTGTGCAAGGTTGTGAACGACGTCACAGATGCCCGCAGTGCAGACGGAGGTAGTCGTGGTCCGCACGTCCCCGCTCGGCAAGTTCGCCCCGCTCGCAGCAATTGCGGCGGTGCAACTGCTCGTGATCCTGCTGGTGCCCTCCGTGGGCCGCACGCAGGGCGCTGGCCTAGACACCGCCGCTGGCGCCGGCTTTGGCGCCCCCGGTGTTGCCGGTGGCGT
Source organism: Mycobacteriales bacterium (assembly GCA_046596735.1). Lineage (GTDB taxonomy): Bacteria > Actinomycetota > Actinomycetes > Mycobacteriales > SCTD01 > RYN-124. Next base: position 7,731 of record JBKJLP010000414.1, read on the forward strand.
CCCCGGGGTGGCGGGAGCTCCCGGTGCCGGCGAACCGGGCGCGATCAACCCCGATGGCTCCTTCAGCAGCGGCAGCGGTGGCGTAGGTGGCCCCGGTAGCGCTGGCGGGTCAGGCACGGTCGGCGGTGGCGGTAGCGGTGCCGGCGCCGGCGGCGGCGGAGCGGTCGCACCCGGGACGTCTGGTCAGCCGCCGGCTGTTGCGGGCAGCACGACGCACTGCGTTAACGGCCGTCAATTCGACACCCGGATCGATTACTACGCCCCACCGTGCGTTCCCGGCCAGCCCGGCGCGGCGTTCGCCAACAACGGCGGCGCCACCTGGAACGGCGTCACTCAGGACACGATCAAGATCGTGCAGTACATCCCCGACTACGGCGCAGCGGTCAACACGATCCTGCAGGCCCAGGGGCTTTACTACACCGCGAGCGAGGCCGCGACGATCGACGCGACCTTCGAGAAGTTCATCAACGACAACTATCAACTCTACGGTCGCAAGATCAAGGTGGAGACCTTCCAGGGCAAGTGCGGGACGGTGCCGCCGGACCTGAAATGCCTGATCCCCGAGATGGGCGAGATGGTCCAGAAGCACAAGCCCTACGCCGTGGTGTTTTCCACCACGGTCTGCTCCAAGTGCTTCGCCGAACTGGCCCGGCTCAAGGTCGTCACGACGGGCGGATCCGGTTTCTCCGACGAGTTCCACAACGCCAACGCGCCCTACAGCTACGACCTGTCGATGAGCTCGACGCGGATCTCGCTGCAGTTCGCGGAGTTCTGGTGCAAGCAGATGAGTAGCACCGGCGGTACCAAACGGACGGCGGTCTTCGCCGGCACCAAGAATCCGGCGCAGAACTTCCGCAACACGCCACGGCAGCTGGGGGTGGTGTCCACGAATGACCCGGACAACCAGTCGACGGTCGAAAACGTTCTCTATCCGGCCCTGAAGAAGGGCTGCAACGACAGCGTGAACGGCCACGAATACTTCTACGCACAGGACATCAGCACCGCGCAGACGCAGTCGCAGGCTGGCACCTCGGCGATGAACACCGCCAACAATCCCGCGACGAGCGTGCTCTGCCTGTGCGACCCCGTCGCGCCGCAGTTCTCCTATAGCGCCGCCGCGCAGAACAAGTACTACCCGGAGTCGTTGCTCGCGACCAACCAGTCGATGGACTTCGACTCGGTGGCGCAGACCTACGTCGACAAGGGCGGACAGAGCACCCTCGCCTGCCCTGACCCGCCGGAATGTCCGTTCGACAACGGCTTCGGTATCGGCGCGGCCGATCCGCAGACGTCGCCGAACGAGATGGCCGGGGTGCAGATTTTCAAGCGCTACAACAAGGGAGCGCTGCCGGTGCAGCCGCCGACGGCCGACATCTTCTGGGGAAACTTCAACCTGCTTGGGAGCCTGATCCAGAACACCGGACCCTTCCTGACCCCCGCGCGGATGCAAACGGCCGCGCCGCAGATGGGTATGCGCGGAGGTGGCAACACCGGCCACGGCACCCGCGGGTTCAGCAGGGGCAACTACAGCTGGACGCAGGACGTGCGGATCGCCTACTACAACAAAAACGTCAAGAGCCCCTACAACGCCGCCAAGGGCAAATACATCAGCGTCGGTAACGGCCGCTACAACCTCGGCCAGTTCCCGACGCAGGCCCAGCCGTCCGTCCTGCCGGCCGAGCAGCGGAAGTAGCCGCACGTGCCGCCGATCGAGAGCCCGTACGCACCGCCGGCGATCGCTCCCCGGTTGCCCGACCGCGACAAGCCGCCGGGCCGACTGGCTGAGTTAGCTGCGACCAACGCCGGTCGTCGGATGGCGACGTTCCTGCGCAGTGCAGACCGCGGACCGGTAGCCATCCGCTCGTTCGTGTACGGCGGTGGGTTCCTGCTGTTCATGACGCAGGGGATCGGCATGTCGGCCCCGGACACGATCAACGGCCTCGCCCTCGGTTCGCTGTACGGCATCATCGGCGTGGCCTTGGTGCTGATCTACCGCACGACCCGCGTCATCAACTTCGCGGCTGGCGCTCTGGGCGCTGTTCCCGCGATCACCGCGCTCTACATGGTCACCAACAAAGGCCTGAGCTACGCGATCGCGATCCCGATCGCCATCATCGGTGGCTTCGTGATCGGAGGATTGACCGACGTCGTCGTCGTACGTCGGTTCGCCACGTCACCGAGGCTGATCCTCACCGTCGTCACGATCGGCATCGCGCAGTCGTTTGCCGTGCTCGGGGTCTTCATCCCGGTCTGGTTCGGCGCCAACGCCACCCAGGTCCCCCGGGTCGTGACGCCGTGGGGCGACATCTCCTACGACAGTTCGCGCGGCCAGCCGATCCTGACCGGCGACCAGGTCTTCGCCTTCCTCGTCGTCATCTTGCTGACGGTCGGGTTGTCGCTGTTCCTCAAGCGCTCCCGTCTCGGCATCGCCTTGCGGGCCTCGGCCGAGAACGCCGACAGGGCGGCCCTGCTCGGCATCCCGGTGCAGAAGGTCAGCACCGTTGCGTGGGCGCTGGCGGGTCTGCTCTCGGCGCTGGCCATCTTCGCGCAGGCGCCGCTCATCGGGGTCCCCGGCGATGCCTCCCTGGGCTTCGACACCCTCCTCTACGGACTGGCAGCGGCCGTCGTGGCTCGCATGGACCGCTTCGGCGTCGCCCTGGGCGCTGGCGCTGGTATCGGGCTGATCATCTTCGCGTCGGTCAGCAGGACCGGCAGCAACAACGTGGCGTCTGCGGTGATGCTCGTCATCATCCTCATCGCCCTTTTGGCGCAGCGCGGTTCGCTGTCGCGGGCCATGGATACGGGCGTCTCCACCTGGCAGTCCGTCAAAGCGTTCAGGCCGATCCCCACCGAACTGCGCAACGTCCCAGAAGTGCAAGCCGCGCGATACGTCCTCTACGGCCTGCTGCTCCTGGTTTCGGTCGGCGCTCCCTTTGTGGTCGGTGCCGCCAACCTGCCCAAGCTCGAGACCCTGCCGCTGTTCGGTATCGTCGCGGTGTCGCTCGTGGTGCTCACCGGCTGGGCCGGGCAGATCAGCCTGGGGCAATTCGGACTCGTCGGTATCGGTGCTGCCGCGTCCGGAGGACTGGCGGCCAACCACAACATCGACTTCTTCGTCGCGCTGTTCATCGGCGTCGCGGCGGGTGCCCTCAGCGCCGTTATCGTCGGACTCCCGGCGGTGCGGATCCAGGGTCTCTACCTCGCCGTCACCACGCTGGCGTTCGGATATGCCATCCAGAACTACATCCTCAACCCCAACTACTTCCTGGGGAGGTTGCTGTTGCCGGACGGACAGGCGGCCAGCATCATCCGGCCGACCCTCTACGGGCGCATCAACCTCGAGAACCAGAAGTACTTCTATCTCACCGGCCTGCTGTTCATGTTCTTGTCGATCGCTGCGGCGCTGGCTTTCCGTCGCAACCACAGCGGGCGCGTGCTCATCGCGATGCGCGACAACCAGCGGGCCATGGCGTCGTACGCCGTCAACCCGGTCCGCACCAAGCTCGCCGCG
>JBKJLP010000009.1:0-8451 GCA_046596735.1 Mycobacteriales bacterium
CGGCGTAGTCGGCCATCCCCCGGCGAACCCACGCGCGCACCTCGGCGTCGGTCACCGGGGCCGTGATGACCAAGAAAACCGCTACTGCTTCACCGGCGGTGTTGTCGGGGACAGCAACGGCCGCGGCCTCCTCAATGGCCGGGTGGGCCCGCAGCAGCTCCTCGAGTTCGGCCGAGAAGATTTTCGTACCGCCGCGGTTGATCATGTCCTTCGTACGGTCGAGCACCCATACGTAACCTTCGGCATCGATCCGGGCGACGTCGCCGGTATCAAACCAGCCGTCGACGATGGCGACGCGGGTGGCTTCGTCGTTGTGTGCGTAGCCGGTGGTGACGAGGGAGCCACGCAGCCACAACTGACCCGACGACCCCGCTGGCAGCGAAGCGCCAGCGTCGTCGCGCACCTCGGCCTCCATGCAGTCCAGCAGACGTCCGACGCAACCGGGGCGACCCGCAAACTCGTGATCGCGCAGCAGGGTGGCCGGAGAGTGCGTCTCGGACAACCCGTAGACGTCCATCAGCAGCGTGTCTGGCAGCCGCTCGCGCAGAGCCTGCTCGAGGTCGGCACCGAAGGGCGCGCCACCCGCTCCGAGCCGGCGCAGGTGCGGCAGGCCACGCAGCCCGTCCACCCGCAGGCACAGCCGCCACCAGGACGGAACTGCGTACGCCCAAGAAATGTCATGCCGAGCTAGCACGTCGACGTACTCCCGCGGTGACGGTGCGTCCAGCAGGAGGCAGGTCGCTCCGGCCAGCATCGCCGGGAGGACGTGGGCGTGCTGCGCGGAGATGTAGTAGAGCGCGAAGAGCACGGCCGACATCTCACCCGGCTCGAGTTGCAGCACCCGCTGGTAGCTCATACCGCTGTGTACCGACGCGCGATGAACGACCCGCGACGCCTTCGGGCGTCCGGTCGTCCCACTGGTGAAGACCACCGCGTACGTAGCGTCCTCTTCCGGGCGCTCCGCCGCGGTGTAAGCCCACGCCCTGGGTGTGGCCTCGGTCACCACCTGCGCGAGTGGCTCCGCTCCGCTCAGCGGATAGTCAGCCTCAGCCAAAAGCAGCCGGCAGTCCATGACCGAAACCATGTAGGACCACTGATCCGGAGCTAGTCGGGTGTTGAGGCCGACCATCACCAGGCCGGCTCGCGCGCAGGCGTACAGCAAGGTGGCGAGGTCAAGGGTGTTGCCGGCCGCCACCGCGACCGCATCACCCCGCTGCAGTCCACGGCCGAGCAACGATGCAGCAGCGCGCTCAACCCGGGCGCCAAATTCGGCGTATGTCGTCGTGCTGCCATCGGGCTCCACGAAAGCCGGAACCTCGGGCCACCGGCGGATCGCCCGATCGAGAACATCTGGCACGGTGGCCGGCCGTCGGGCGTACGACAGCGCCGGCGCCCCGAGCCAGGTCTCGACCACGACCGGGTCACCTGGTCGGTCGTCGAGGTCGTGCGGTTGTTGAGCCACCGCGACAAGGCTACGGCGTGGGACCCGGTCGGCTCAGCCCGAAGCGTGCAGGTCTGGCGGTGGGATCAGGCTGGCAAGGCCGCGCATCCGCGGGACACCCACGGCCTCGAGTGCCGTGAGGCGCACCTGCAGGGCAACCACGTCCTCTCGCAGCCGATCGGTCTCGGTCAGCAGCGCTTCGCGCTCTGCCGCCAGCCGATCGCGCTCTGCCGTGACGCGACGTAGTTGCGCCGCGAGGTCAGCGGCCCGTTGGTTCACGATCGGACGGTAGGTCCCCCGACCTCGTTCACCTCGCCGCCACACCGTAGGACTCAGTCCGCGGAGACGACCGAGGCGGCGGTGAGCTCGCCGCTGGCGACCTGCTCAGCAAAGTGGCAGGCGACCTGGTGACCAGGGTGGGTCTCCAGGACGCGCAATTGCGGACGCTCGGTGTCGCACCGGGTCGGCTGGCGGAACGGACACCGGGTGTGGAACCGACAGCCTGCCGGCGGATCGGAGGCCGATGGCAAGTCTCCCCGCAGCAAGATCCGCTCCCGCTGTTCTTCCACGACCGGGTCCGGGATGGGAATCGCCGACAGCAACGCGATGGTGTAGGGGTGCAGCGGCTTGTCGTACAGGTCGTCAGCTGGCGCAGACTCGACGATCCCGCCGAGGTACATGACCGCCACGTCGTCGCTGATGTGGCGGACGACGGCGAGGTCGTGCGCGATCACGACGTACGTCAGACCAAGCCGCTTCTGCAGATCCTCTAGCAAGTTGATCACCTGGGCCTGGATGGACACATCCAGCGCCGACACGGGCTCGTCCGCAATGATCAGGTCCGGGTCCAGGGCGATGGCCCTCGCGATCCCGACGCGCTGGCGCTGACCACCGGAAAACTCATGCGGGTAGCGGTTGGCGGCGGTCTGCGGCAACCCCACCAGGTCCAGCAGTTCGCGCACGCGCTCGTCGTGTCGACCGGGGACCCGGTGGGTCCGCAGCGGCTCGCCGAGGATCGACGCGACGCTCTGCCGGGGATCCAGGCTCGCGAGCGGGTCCTGAAAGACCATCTGCATGCGCTTGCGCATGGACCGCAGCGCCGCTGATTTCAGGCTGGTGAGTTCGTGACCATCGAAGGTCACGGTGCCCGCGGTCAGCGGCTCAAGTTGCAAAATGGCCCTGCCGAGGGTGCTCTTGCCGCAGCCGCTCTCCCCCACGACACCGAGGGTGCGACCCCGCTCGACCGTGAGGTCCACACCGTCCACCGCCTGGACCGCGCCGACCGTACGCTCGAGAACCAACCCCCGCTTGATCGGGAAGTGCACCTTGGCGCCACGGACCTCGAGCAGGCTCACGGGCGCTCTCCTACGGGATTGAGGCAACGCGCCAGGTGGTCGAACGCTTCAGGGCCATGAGGCCGGAGCATCGGCGCGCCATCACCCGCGCACTCCTGCAGGCGACGGGTGCAACGGGGCGCAAAAGCGCACCCCAGCGTCCACGGCAGTATGTCCGAGGGCGATCCCGGGATCGGTTCGAGGGGCACACCTCTGGCCTGATCCAGCCGAGGTACCGAAGCCAAGAGTCCGTGGGTATAGGGGTGCTGCGGGTCGGCAAACAACCTGTGCCGGCCCGCGGACTCGACGATCCGACCGGAGTACATGACGTGGACCTCGTCGCACATGCCGGCGACAACGCCCAGATCGTGCGTGATGAGCACCAGCGCGGTATTGGTGTCCTTAACAAGTCTGCGCAACAACTCCAGGATCTGCGCGGAAATGGTGACGTCCAGCGCAGTGGTCGGCTCATCAGCGATGAGCAGCCGCGGTTCGCAGGCCAGCGCCATAGCGATCATCACGCGCTGCCGCATGCCACCGGACAGCTGGTGCGGATAATTCCGCAGCCGAGCAGCACCGTCGCCGATGCCCACCATCTCCAGCAACTCAGCAGCACGCTCACGGGCCGCGATACCGTGCAGATCGCGGTGGCGCTCGAGGATCTCGGTGATCTGTCGGCCGATGGTGAGCACCGGATTGAGCGAGCTCATCGGATCCTGGAAGATCATCGCGATCTCCTGGCCGCGAATCGCGCGGAGCTCGTCCTCATCCATGTGCAGCAGGTCTTCACCGTCGAACTCCACGGCACCGCTCACCTCGACCCCGCGCTTGCCGAGCAGGCCGAGCGCCGCCAGAGACGTGACGCTCTTACCGCTCCCAGACTCCCCCACGATCCCGACGGTCGAGCCGGCGGCGACGTCGAGGTTGACCCCGTCCACGGCGCGCACCTCTTGACGACCTCGGCTGCTGAAGGTGACCCGCAGGTCTCGTACGCGCAGCAGCGGCGTGCCCACGCTCAGACCGGGGATGGCTTCGTGGGAACTCGTGGCCGTCATCGGCGCAGCTTCGGGTCAAGGGCTTCGCGAAGCGCCTCACCGAGCAGATAGAAACCCATGACGGACAGGACAATGGCCAGCCCCGGCCACAGGGCCAAAAGCGGGGCGCTAGCCAGGAACTGATTAGTCTCGGCCAACATGCGACCCCATTCCGGGATAGCCGGATCCTGCGAGCCCAGGCCGAGAAACGCGAGTCCGGCGGCTTCGATGATTGCCGTGGCTAGGGCCAGCGTGCCCTGGACGATGACCGGCGCCAGGCTGTTGGGGAAGACGTGCAGCAGCACGACCTTGGTGCGGCTGACACCGAGCGACCGGGCCGCGAGCGCGTAGTCACTTTTGCGCTGGGCCAGCATCGAGCCGCGCAGGAGACGGGCGAAGATCGGAACGTTGACCACCGCGATGGCGATCATCACGGAGACGATGCTGCGTCCGAGCAGTGCGGCGATCCCGATGGCCAGAAGCAGGCTCGGCACCGCCAACATGATGTCCACCAGACGCATGACCAGACTGTCGACCCAGCCGCCGAAGGCTCCGGCCAACAGTCCGAGGGTCAGTCCGACGACGGCGCCCAGCGAGAGCGACACGATCCCGATCAGGAGCGAGTAGCGCGCTCCGTAGATGATGCGACTGAGTTCGTCTCTGCCCAACTGGTCCAGCCCGAGCAGGTGCTCAGCGGACGGGCCCGGGAAGTCGCCGGGTCGCAGATTGGTGAGGTCGACCGCGGTCGGACTGTAGGGCGCCAGCAGCGGTGCAAAGGCGGCCACGATCACGAAGAGAAGGACGAGGACGGCCCCGACGATCGCCGTGGGGCTGCGCCGCAGGCGCCGGAGCGCATCGCGAGCCAGGCTGCCACCACCCTCCTCGGACACCGCCATCTCGGTTGCCGCATCCGCGGTCGCGTGGGCGCTCACGAAGTCCGCACGCGGGGGTCGATCAGACCGTACGAAAGGTCGACGATGAGGTTGACCACGACGAAGACGACGGCCAGAAACAAGATGCCTCCCTGGATCACGGGGAAGTCGCGGGTGAAGACCGCCTGGGCCATGAACGAACCGATGCCGCCGAAGGCGAATACGGTTTCGGTCAGGATGGCGCCGGACAGCAGCAGACCGGTCTGTAACCCCACAACGGTGATCACCGGGAGCAGCGCGTTGCGCAGGATGTGTCGACGCGTGACTACCTGACGCGTCATGCCCTTGGCTTCGGCGGTGCGCACGAAGTCCTCGTTGCTGACTTCCTGCACGGCGGCCCGGGTGATGCGGGTGATGAAGGCCAGCGGGATGGTGCCCAGGGCAATGCCCGGCAAAATGAGGTGCTTCAACGCGTCCACCGCCGCCGGGACGTCGCCGGTGAGCAGTCCGTCGAGCACGAAGAAGCCAGTCGGGTGCTCCGTCGTCAGGGTCACGTCCTGGCGCCCCGAACTCGGTAACCAGCCCAACCGGACGGCGAAGACGTACTTGAGCAAGAATCCGAGCGCGAACACCGGGATCGCGATGCCGAGCAACGAGCCCACGGTCGAGGCGTTGTCGATCCAGCTTCCCGGCCTTCTCCCGGCGACGAAGCCGAGCGGGATGCCGACGATCACCGCGAACAGAATCGCCACAAACGCGAGCTCGACCGTCGCCGGAAAACGGCGGCCGATCTCCTCCGATACCGGCTGCTGGGTTTGGATCGACGTCCCGAAATCGCCGTGCGAGACCTTGCCGATGTAGGCGGTGTACTGCTGGTAGAGCGGCCGGTCCAAGCCGTACGCCGCCCGCACCGCTGCGGCCCGTTCGGGTGTCGCTCTCTCGCCCAAAAGGGCGGTCTCCGGTCCGCCGGGCAGAGCCCGGACGAACAGGAAAACCAAGATCGACAGCCCGAAGAGAATCGGGATCAGCAGGAGCAGACGGCGTACGGCAAAGCGGAGCAAGGGAAGATCAGCCGCTCATCGAGACCTTGGAGAAGTCCTCGATGCTCACCGGGCTCGGAACGTAGCCGGTGACGCCCTTGGCGAAAGCAAGCGCCGGCTTGGTGTGCACGTACGGCACACCAGGCAGGAACTCCATGATCTTGTCGTTAGCGGCCTTGTAGAGGTCGGCGCGCTTGTCTTGGTCGCCCTCTTGGCGGGCCGCCTCGAGGTCGCTGTAGATACTGTTCTCCAGCGGACCCCAGGCGGCTTGCTTGGTCCGGAAGAAGGTCCCGATGAAGTTGTCCGGGTCACCGAAGTCGCCGGTCCATCCCAGCAGGTACATGCCGGTCTGACCCGTGTTGGCGGCCTTGAGGTAGTCGGGGTTCCACGGAGCCGACTTGGTGACGACCGTGAAACCAGCTGCCTTGAGGTCAGCGGAGAAAGCCTGGAAGTTGGCTGACGGGTCCGGCATGTACGGCCGGCTCACGCCGGTCGGGTACCAGAACTCCAGCGTCGGGTTCGCGACACCCGACTCCTTGATCAACTCCTTGGCCTTCGCTACGTCGTACGGGTACTCCTTGACGCTGTCGGAGTAGCCGAACAGCGACGGCGGCATGAACTCCTTGGCTACCTCGGCGCCCGGCGGGTACTTGGCCGTGACCAGCGCCTGGCGGTTCAGCGCGTACGCAATCGCCTGGCGGATCTTGGGGTTGTCGAACGGCTTCTTGGCCGTGTTGAAGCCGACGTAGCCGACGTTGAACGCCGGCCGCTCCAGGATCTGGAACCCGGCGCCCTTGAGCGCACCGAGGTCAGCCGGGTCGACCAGGTCGTAGCCCTGGATTTCACCAGCCTGCAGTGCCTGTCGACGGGCCGGGCCATCGGCGATCGGCTTGAAGATCACCTTGTCCAGGAAAGCCTTCTCACCCCAGTAGTTGTCGTTGCGGGCGAGGACAAGCCGGTTGTTGGGCTCGTAAAGCTCGAGCGCGAACGGGCCGGTGCCGACGGGGTTCTTGGTGCCGAAGGTGCCGTCGAACCGGGGCTCCTCACCGGTACCGCTGACCTTGTCGGCCCCGTACTTGGTGAGCGCAGCGGGACTGGCGATCGAGAACGCTGCCAGCGCGAGCCCTGACAGGAAGGACGCGGACGCCGAACTCAGCTCGATGACGGCCTTGCCGTCCTCGCCCGCCGTGCAGCTCTTGTAGAGGCTGACCGGCAGGCTCTTGTCCTCGTTGTTGGCGTAACCCGAGAAAACGGTCTGCCAGTAGTACGAGACCGCAGCGCTCTGCTGGACACCCTTGAAGTTGTACCAACGGTCGAAGTTGAAACAGACTGCCTTCGCGTCGAAGTCCGTACCGTCCTGGAACTTCACACCCTCGCGAAGCGTAAACGTCCAGGTCTTGCCGTCGGCGCTGGGCTCGTAGGCAGTCGCCAGCAGCGGTTCGATGTCGGTGCCACCGACCTTGGTGGTCACGAGGGTCTCAAAGATCTGTCGTACGACACGGAGCGACTCACCATCGCTCACGTAAGCGCCGTCCATGCTGACTGGATCCGCGGACGTGCCGAAGACGAGCGTGCCGCCCTTCTTGCCCCCCCCATCACCGCTAGCTGAGCCGCCACTGCTGCCACCGCAGGCGGCGACGCCGGCGAGGGTGCCGACCAATCCCAGGGCGATGGCGCCCCGACGAAGCTTGTGCATGAAGCCTCCACGTCACTCGCGACGCCCTCACCGGGCGTTGCATCGTCTTCGGACCCTAGACCCTCTGATCGGCAGGATTCCGGACGCGGCAGGTCGCGATCGCGCAACGATGATGCCGGCGTTAGTGAGCGCCCGGAGGGGGTAAGAGAGGGAGTTGCTTCGACGCCGACGGGTCCTTTGCCGTCCTACGAAGGGAGAGCACCACGGTCACCGCGAGGACAGCCACGATCACACCGAGAGACGTGAAAGTGCCGATGTCGGGAGCCCAGTTCTTGCCCCAGGGATATTCGTGGGCTGCGTGCAGGATCAGCTTGACCCCGATGAATCCGAGGATGACAGCCAGGCCCTTCGACAGGTAGACCAACCGGTCGAGCAAGCCGTCGAGCAAGAAGTACAACTGCCGTAACCCCATGAGGGCAAAGGCGTTGGCGGTGAAGACGATGTACGGCTCCTCGGTGAGCCCGAAGATGGCCGGAATGCTGTCCAACGCGAACAGCAGGTCGGTGGAGCCGATGGCCACCATCACCAGCAGCATCGGCGTCACGACCCGACGACCGTCCAGGCGGCTTATCACCTTGGTCCCGTCGTAGTCCGGGCGCGTCGGCAGCACCCGCTGCATGAGGCGTACGAGCTTGTTCTCGGTGTCGTGCTCGTCCTCGGAGGTCGTCGCGAGCTTGTACGCCGTGAAGATCAGGAAGGCGCCGAAGACAAAGAACGTGAAGACGAACCGCTCGATGGCGGCAGCTCCGAGGGCAATAAAGATGCCGCGTAGGACGAGCGCCAGCGCGATCCCGAAGAGCAGCACCTTGTGCTGATATGCAGGTGGCACGGCAAAACTCGACATGATGATGACAAAGACGAACAGGTTGTCCACCGACAGCGAGTACTCCGTGATGTAGCCAGCGAAGAACTCCACGCCCGCCTGGTGGCCGGCTACCACCCACAGCCCGATCCCGAAAGCCACGGCGAGGCCGACGTAGAAGGCCACCCAGCGGGTCGCCTCGCGGGTGCTGATGACGTGCGGGCCCTTGCGG
>JBKJLP010000014.1:0-3352 GCA_046596735.1 Mycobacteriales bacterium
CTCGAGGACCTCGCCTTCGCGACCCTCTACCCCAAGAGGTACGACGAGATCGTCCGGCTGGTCGCGGATCGCGCACCTTCTCGGGACCAGTTCCTGGCCGAGGTCGTCGAGCAGGTCAACAATGACCTCGCGGAGGCCAAGATCAAGGCGACGGTCAAGGGGCGACCCAAGCACTACTACTCGATCTACCAAAAGATGATCGTGCGCGGCCGCGACTTCGCCGACATCTACGACCTCGTCGGTATCCGGGTGACCGTCGACTCGGTGCGTGACTGTTATGCCGCACTGGGCACCATCCACGCGATCTGGTCGCCCGTCCCCGGGCGCTTCAAGGACTACATCGCGATGCCCAAGTTCAACATGTACCAGTCGCTGCATACGGCGGGTATGGGGCCAGAAGGCAAGCCGGTCGAGATGCAGATCCGCACCGCCGAGATGCATCGCCGAGCCGAATACGGCATCGCCGCGCACTGGAAGTACAAGGAGGGTGGGCAGTCGGCTACCCCGACGGGCGCGCTGCGCGGCGACGACATGACCTGGCTACGGCAGTTGCTCGACTGGCAGAAGGAGTCGGCTGATCCGGGAGAGTTCCTGGACGCGTTGCGGTTCGACCTGCAAGCCAGCGAGGTCTTCGTTTTCACCCCCAAGGGCGACGTCATCTCCCTGCCGGCCGGGGGCACGCCCGTCGACTTCGCCTACTCGGTGCACACCGAAGTGGGCCATCGCTGTATCGGTGCTCGGGTCAACGGCAGGCTGGTGCCGTTGGAGTCGCCCTTGGACAACGGCGATGTTGTCGAGGTCTTCACGTCCAAGGCAGAGTCCGCCCACCCTTCGCAGGACTGGCTGCAGTTTGTCAAGAGCCCGCGCGCCCGCAACAAGATCAAGGCGTGGTTCGCCAAGGAGCGCCGCGAGGACGCCGTCGACATCGGCAAGGAGCAGCTCGGGCGCGCGATGCGCAAGCAGGGTCTGCCGTTGCAACGCCTGCTCGGTGGCGAGGTGCTGCTCAACCTGGCCAAGGATCTCCACCTCGCCGATGTCACCGCGCTCTACGCCGAGGTCGGCGAGGGTCGGGTCTCCGCCCAGTCGGTCGTGCAGAAGGTCATGGCCGCGATGGGCGGTCGCGAGGGCGCGGTCGAGGACCTGGCCGAGACTGCTGTGCCGACCAAGCCGGCCAAGCGCAACCGCTCGTCCACCGACCCCGGCATCGTGGTCAAGGGTGTCTCCGACGTGTGGGTCAAGCTCGCGCGGTGCTGCACGCCGGTGCCCGGCGACGAGGTCGTCGGCTTCGTGACCCGCGGGCGCGGGGTGTCGGTCCACCGCCAGGACTGCGCGAACGCCTCCGGGCTGCTTCTGGACGCTGAGCGCGTGTGCGAAGTCGAGTGGGCACCGACGGCCGGATCACTGTTCCTGGTCAACATCCAGGTCGAGGCGCTGGATCGCACGCGACTGCTCTCCGACGTCACTCGGATGCTGTCCGACGCCCACGTCAACATCCTGTCGGCGTCGGTCACCACGACCCGCGATCGGGTGGCGGTCTCGCGCTTCTCGTTCGAGATGGCTGACCCCAAGCACCTCGGACACCTGCTGACCCTGGTGCGCAACGTCGAAGGCGTTTACGACGCGTACAGAGTCACGTCCTAGCCGAGCGACACCGGCGAGCGATTAGCCTGTCCGGTATGACTGTTTCCCCCTTGCGACCCCGTACCACTCGCCAGCTGGCCGGCACCCTTGTCGGGCTGGCCCTAGCCGCGACGGCCTGCGCTGACGTCGGCAGCGGCACGGTCACCAGGAATGACGCGACCGGCGCTGCCACGATCTGCCAGTCGATCCGCAGCGCCATGGAGACCGACAAGAAGGCGGCCGACGCGGCCACGGCCGCGGGCAACGACGCAGAGGCCAAGCGCAAGATGGAGGCGGTCATCGCCGGTGCCCAGGGTGCGAGGTCGGTCGACAACTGCGACGTCAGCGACATCGTGCCGGCCAGCGCCGTGCCTAGCCTGCCCGCGGACGAAGCGACTCCCTCGCCCTCGGCTTCCTAGCCCCCATGCGGACACGACGAAGGCCGGCCTCCACGTATCGGGAGAGCCGGCCCTTGTCGTGCGAGGGCTAGGCGGCTGCTGGGCGCGCCCGTGCGGTTTTGATGGTGACGGCGGTCTTGGGCTTGCCGTCGCCGTCGGGGACCGAGCCGGCCTTGGCGACCTTCTCGATCAGATCCAGGCCCTTGATGATGGTGCCGAACGGCGTGTAGTTGGGGTCGAGCTGGGTGTCCTTGTAGACGAGGAAGAACTGGCTGCCGTTGGTGCCTGGCCCGGAGTTGGCCATCGCGACGGTGCCCTGGGGGTATTTCGCGCCCTCCAGATTTTCATCGGCGAAGGTGTAGCCCGGTCCGCCGGTGCCCTTGCCGGTCGGGTCACCGCACTGCAGGACGTAGATGCCCTGGGTGGTGAGTCGGTGGCACGGGGTGTTGTCGAAGTACTTGAAGGCACTCAGCGCGCGGAAGTTGTTGGATGTGCAGGGGGCGTTGGGAGTGTCGAGGCGGATGACGATCGGCCCGAGGTTGGTCGTGAGCGTCACGTCGAACTTCTGCGTCGTCTCGACTCCGGTGGTCGGCGGGAAGACCGGGATCTTCTTGGACGCCGGCAACTCGCTCTTGGTGTAGCTGCAGGCGCCTGGCGCCGCGGAACTGCTCGCGGAAGCCGATGGGCTTCCCGACGCGCTCGGCGTGGCCAGGGTGGAGTCGCGACCGCCGATCTGCGTCGCCAGGAAGATCACGCCAGCGGCGAGGAGGGCGACAGCGATGACGCTGGCGATGACCGCGTTGCGCTGGCGCCGGCGGGCCGCTGCAGCAGCCCGGCGGGCCGCCTGTCGCTCGGCCCGCATCCGGGCGAGCTCCTTCTCGCGCTTGCTGCTCGCCACAAGGGGCTCCTTCGTCGGTTCAGTTCCGGGACATGATCGGGGCGTACGGAGACACGTCGAAAGACGCTTCTCAGCCGAGTCTAGGGAATCTCGCTCGTAACGGGCGGCACCCCGCCGGTAAGGTCGCCCGAGCCGGTGGATCTGCCCGCTGGCTTCCCGCTGGCGAGAGGACGATCGTGCTGGTCCGCGGGTTCCCGGCGAAGGCGTTCGGCACCAACTGCTGGGTGGTGGCGGCAGGGGTCGGTGAAGAGTGCGTGGTCATCGACCCGGGCATCGGGGTCGAGGCCGAACTCGAGGAGATTCTGCGCACCGACCGGCTCAAGCCCGTCGCTGTCCTGCTCACGCACGGGCACCTCGACCACACCTTTTCCGTCACTCCGGTGTGTGGCGCCCGAGGTATCCCGGCCTGGATCCACCCCGGCGACCGCGAACTGCT
>JBKJLP010000077.1:0-2581 GCA_046596735.1 Mycobacteriales bacterium
GGGTTCTCGACGCTGACGTCGCCTGGACCGAGCAGCACGGGCCGCTCTTCGCGTTCTTCTGGGGCCGCCCCGACAAGGCCGCCCTCAACGAGACCACCTCGCTCCAACAGTGGAGCCGGGAGGAGGAGGAGCGCGAGGCGGCGGCGGCGGCGAACGGCGGCCACTACTACCCGTTGACCGTCCTGCAGCAGCTCACCCAGGACAACGAGACGTTGCGTAACAACAACGGGCACCTGATGACGGACTTGCACAACCAACTTGCGCGACCCATCGGCCTGCGCCAGGCCGCCGTGGCCAGCCTCGATGCTCGCGCGCCCAAGGCCGCGCAGGTGCTGCGGACGCTGCGCCGCAAGGCGTCGCGCTAAGGCGTCACGTTCGGGAAGAACCCGCGCGGTCTCAGCCAGCTGCCCTTGGCAAAACTGGGGACGCGATAGCGGATCGGGACGGCGTAGGGGCGGGCGCTGTCGGCTCCGTCGACCGCGGTCAACCGCATCGTGTAGACGCCCGGCACGACCGGTAGACCCAGTGCGTCCTTCAGATCCCAGGAGACCTTCACCGACGTCGCCTTCTCACCGCGATAGGAACGCAGCACCACGCCGGTGTCGGTGAGGATGTCCACCGTCCAGGTCGCCGGCCGGACGATCCCGGAGGTCACGTCGATCGGTGTCGTGCTGCCGACGTACGTGCTGTCGCTGCTGACCGCCGGATTGGTCAGTCCCGGTCCCAGTTTGCTGGCGATCGCGCTGCGGATCTCGTCCATGCGGGCGTACGTCGCATCGCCCGGACAGCTGGTGTACCCGGCGTCGCGGTGGCCGCTCACCACATCGAACACGTGATAGGTGCCCGCGGCGTACCTGGCCGTCCCGCCTCCGGCGGAGCGCAGCGTCACCTTCCCGAGCGGGTCGCGGTAGAAGAGCCCGAGTTTCCACGCGAACAGCGACTCCAGCGCATTCAACGTCACCTGCGGGGGCGGTGTTGTGGAGTAGGTCCCCAGCAGCGAGGCCGCGAACGTGTCGGTGTTGAAGCCGCCGGTGTGGGCGCCAATCACCGCCCGAGTGATGCCGCCGTAGCGGCCTTCCCAGGTCCGGCCGAAGCGGTCAATCACGAAGTTGTAGCCGATGTCGCTCCAGCCGTTGCTCTGCACGTGATAGGCGTAGATCCCACGGAGCAAGGCCGGTACGTCAGACATCGCGTAGGTGTTGGCGTTGACGGTGTGGTGCACAAACCCGGCCTTGACCGTCGAGCTATACGACGGGGACCCGCGCCGGATCGACTCGTCCGCGCCCCACTGCGCGCGGGTCAGAATCTCCGGCTGAAGCTCCGCGGCGTGGGCGCTATCTCGCGGCTGCGCAAGCGCGTCGGCCGGCGACGTCCCGGGGTCGACCAGCTCGAGTCGCAGATCCCGCGGGCGCAGCGCGCCGACCGTCTCGACCTTGACCTCGACGCCAGTCGACCGGCCCACCCACAACGGTGCGGTTCCGGGGCGAGCGCCGCGCAGATCGACCGACCCAGGATCGGGCACGTCGTCGGCGTTGACCGGTACGTCGGTCCACGCAGACCACGCCGAGCCCTTGAGCCACCGGGCGGTGACCACCGGGGCCTGCAGGCCGGGCTCAGCAAGCCACGTCACGCCCACCGTGCTGAAGGGCTTGGTCCGCGGCTCCGACAACACGTTGCTGACCCGGCGCAGGGCCGGGCCGACGCTGCCCGCAGCGGCCGGCTGGCCAACCGCGTCGAGGGAGAGCTGAGTGACCGAGGGGGCGATCGGGTGGGGCGCGGCGGATGGTGTTGTGGCGACCGGCAGGCCGATGACGGCAGGCGTCACCAGGCCAAGGATCGCGAGCGAGGAGAGCAGGCGGGGCACGGCGAAACTCCTGGGGAAGGGAACAGGCCCCTCTAGAGAACCTCAGGATCAACAGATCCGGGGGATCTCTGCCGGAATGTCACCTTCGGAAGGCATCGTCCCGTACGGCAAAGGCCGCGCTCAGGGCTTCGCGCCACGGTCGCAGCGGGGTCAGCCCCGCCTGGTCCCAGGCGCGCGGCGACAGCACGCTGTAGGCCGGCCGCGGCGCGGGGCGGGGGTAGGCGTCCGACGTCGTGGGCAGCACCCGCGCCGGATCTGCGCCCAGCTCGGTGAAGACCGCCTCGGCGAAACCGTGCCAGGTGGTGTCGCCACCGTTGGTGGCGTGCAGCGTCCCCGTCGGCACCTCAGAGCCGGCAAGCTCCAGCAGCCCGGCGGCGAGATCGCGCGACCACGTCGGCGACCCGCGCTGATCGTCGACGACGCTGACCGTGTCGTGCTGACCCTCGAGCCGCACCATCGTCTTGACGAAATTGGCGCCGGTCAGCCCGTAGACCCACGCCGTGCGGACGACGTGCGAAGCGTCCGGCAGGATCTCGCGGACGGCGAGTTCGCCGGCCAGTTTGGTCCGGCCGTACGCGCTGCGCGGGCCGGTTGCGTCATCCGGTTCGTAGGGCACACTCGCGTCGCCGGGAAAGACGTAGTCGGTGCTCACGTGGATCAACCTGGCGCCGACCGCCGCGCACACGGTCGACAGCACGGCAGGACCAGCGGCGGTGA
>JBKJLP010000133.1:0-2852 GCA_046596735.1 Mycobacteriales bacterium
TGCAGGGTTGCCACGGCCAGCAGCGCGTGCAATTGCGGCAGGCAGCAGCGGTGGGCAACGACCTCGTCCTCGCTTTCCCGACGAGATGGCCGCTGGTGGCTGCCCGCTGGGACCCCCGTGACCAGTCTCGCCATCCAGACGCATGGCTACGTGGACGCGGTGCTCGGCGCCGTGTACGTCGGAGGCGACTACGCCGTCGGCCCGGTGGACGCAGCGCTGCGCTGACGCCCCTGCCCCGTTTGGTGATCCACGTGGAGCTTCAGGTGCCCAAATCAGCCTGGGTGCACCCGAACCATCACGTGGATCATGAAGGGGGGCCGCAGGAGCCTGGCTGGCGGCACGCCCGCGAGTGCATCAGCAGCCGCATCCCTTGCTCTCCGGGCTCGCCGGTTGTGCGGCTCCCTGGCAAGCGCCGTCAGAAGCGCAGAACGCTCGGCGAATCCACGACAGGCATCAGGATCCTGGGTGCCGGCCCTCGTCCAGTCAGAACCTCCGAGAGGCGCTTTCCTGCACCGCTGCTGCCGTCCCAGAATCCAGACCTCGCAGCACCGGCAGGCGTCAACGTCCGTCGGTGACGCGACGTCCCGGGTTGGACTCTTCCTAGAGTGCGAAGCCGTAGAGGAAGTACCAGTTGTAGTTATTCGCCAACTCATAGAAGGTCGCGGCGACGGTATACGTGACGTAGCCGTTCGGATCCCCGTCTGTGGGCTCAGGCCAACGGTTTGTTACTATGCAGTTGCGCTGTTCCCATGGTCCGTTCATCCCGGCGTGCTCGTATCTAGACGGATCCATTGTGCAAAACTGCCGCCCAAGGGCCCACAGCTCGTCCCGAACCACGTTTGGATGCTCCACGATCGACCAAATCGTGACGTTCGTGTAGTTCACGGGCGCCGCCTCGTACGGCGGAACATTGACGGGGCCCACAGGCATCGCGGGGACTAGCACTGGTGTAGCCGGGATCTCCACAGGCGGTGGCGTCACCGTTTGGCTGCCGATGAGGGGGGAGCCTGCCGGGGCGCACGGCGTCACCAACAAGCAAACCGTGGTCGGGTAGTCGACCGGTGGTGTGGTTATCGGCGGCAACACTGAAACGGATTGCGCGTCTGTGCCACCGACCGGCGGGGTCGTCGTTCCTGGTACCAGCGGGAAGCCTGGGCTACTTTGGTACCCAGTGCCTTCACGCCCGATGTAGTACAGGCCGGGGCCCGGGGTGGCGCCGTTGGTGCATACGATGATGCCGGCGCCAGCGCACCCAGCGGGGAGATCGGCGCCTGGCTGGTTGACTGGGCCAATCACGGTGTCCGCGTAAGCGGAGCCTGCTGAGGGTGCGATGTAGCAGAGCGCGAGGCCCAAAACGACGCCGATCTTCCTGATCACAGTGCTCCTAGGTCTGGGTTGCCCCGAGCGATTTCCTCAAGGGAGGCGCGACATTAGGGACTGTTCCGATGAAAGTCAATTTCAGGGGTCAATCTGGATAGATTGGACAGTTCTCGAACGGGGTAGGTGGGCGCTAGGTAGCCTTAGACCATGGGGCGCAGGGGAGACGCGGGGGGCGACTGGCAGGCGGAGCTGCGGGCTCGTGGCTACCGGCTGACCCCACAACGCCAGCTCGTTCTCGAGGCCGTCGGCGAGATCGGGCACGCCACGCCGGAGGAGATCGCCACCGCGGTGCGCAGGACAGCCAGCGGGCTGAACATCTCCACCGTCTACCGCACGCTCGAGCTGCTCGAGGAGCTGGGGCTGGTGCGTCACAGCCACCTCGGGCACGGGGCGCCGACCTACTCGCTGGCGGCGCAGGACGACCACGTACACCTCGTCTGCCGCACCTGCGACGGGGTCCAGGAGGTCTCCGCCGCGCTGGTGAGCGAGGTCGTCGCTTCGCTGGCCCACGAGCAGGGTTTCGTGGTGGATGTGGGGCATTCGACGCTGTTCGGACAGTGCCGGGAGTGCCACAATGCCGTTTCCGGCTAAAAGATTCGTCCTCGGGCGCGCAGGAATGCGCCTCGACCTGCCGAAGTTCCGTTCACAAGACCCACACCTGGGACCGGACATGCGGCAGCATATGCGACCTGCACGGTCATCTCAGGGCAGCCTTACCCCACTCAGTAGTTGGAGAACCATGCGCCTCACGTCCTTGTCCCGACGGTTCGTCGCCGTGCTCGCGTCGACAGCGCTGCTCACGACCGGTGGTGCCGCCAGCGGGCTGCTCAACGGCACCGCGTTTGCGCTGGGGTCCCCGGCCGTGACCGGCATCAGTCCCGACGCCTCCAATAACACCGCGGCATTCTCCGCAACGATCAGTGGCAGCGATTTCTCGCCTGGCGATGTGCCGAAGCTGCGGCCGAGCTTCACCGCCAATGAGGTGGACGCGACCAAACTCATCACTGGCAGCATCTCCAGCGTGCCGCAGACCAGCATGGAAACCATCGTCGCGACCTTCGACATCACGCGGGCAGCCCCGGGTCCGTACGACGTGCTCGTCTACCACACGAACCCCGACCAGACCATCACGTCCTCGGCGCCATGCTCTGGCTGCTTCTCGGTCACAACCATCGCCCCCCCCAATGCAAGTGCGGTTGTCCGCGGTGCCAACGTTGGTCGTTCGGCTACCTCCTTGGACATCAACGGCTCCAACTTTGCCAAGGGTGCGCGCGTAGATCTGCTGCTCCCCAATGCCTCGCCTGACCTGCACGCTTCGATCTCCGCAAACAAGGACAACCAATCCACGGCCTACCCGACGGCCGACCGGCTCCTCGCGACCTACGCGACGGAGACCGACTTCACGCCGGGCAAGCACCTGGTCAAGGTGACCAACACCGACAACAAGTCCGGCACGCAGGCCGAGCTATGGC
>JBKJLP010000241.1:0-2939 GCA_046596735.1 Mycobacteriales bacterium
ACCGAAGTGCCGGCGGCACCACACCGGCGATCACCGTGTACAGCGCGACGACGCCCAGCGCGAGCAGGAATCGGGCCAGCCCCACACCGACCAGAACGGCAGGCAGTGAGGGCAGCAGAACTGCGATCGGCAGCACCACCCCGAATGCCGCCGTCGACACCGCGAACAGCTTCACCGCCTGCGCCGGGTCATCCTTGGCGCGCCGCTCGGTCACGACCGCCCCCACGATCACACCGGCGAGCGATCCGATCTCGGTCAGCGAGAGGTCCAGCCCACGTTGCGCCGTGCCGACTCCGAACTTCCGGTCCAGCAGGACGGATAGGTAGGGGCCGAGGGCGACGATGACAAATCCGAGCACCGCCGTTCCGGCCAGCAACCGGCGGAAGGTGGCGATGCCACGTAAGCGGGCCAGCGCCGGTCCCAGAGCGGCGGGCGCGCCGGGCCGCGCCGTTGCCGCTGCGCCCACCAAGACCGCCCGCTCCGGTCCGCCCCGTGACGGCTCGCGCAGAAACAGCGTCCCGACGCCGAGCAACAAGCTCGGCACCGCCAGTACGACGAAAACCGTGCGCCAACTGGTCAGCCCCGCGATCGCTCCGGCCACGCCAGGTGTCACGAGCGCTGCCGCCGTCGGCGCGAGGGAGTGCACGCCGAGGACCCTGACCCGCGAGGCGACCGGATAGCCATCGGCAAGCAGGGCGTAGTGGACCGGCAAGATCGAGGACTGCCCGGCACCGGTGGCAAAGCGAGTCACCGCAAGTTGACCGCCACTGCGGGCGCCGGCGGTCAGCAGCGTCGCAGCGGCGGCGAGGATGGCGCTCACGCCGGCGACGGCGGTGCGGCGCACCCGCTCGGCAAGAAGGGCAACCGGAAGGCCCGCCAACACGAAGAACAAGGCGGTGACGCTGACGATCACCCCCAACCCTGTGTCGCTCAGATGCAGGTCGCGTTGGATGTCAGGGGCGAGGGCCGCGAGGGCCGCCGAGTCCGCGTAGTCGAGGAAGGTGATCGAGGTGAGCACGGCAACCAGACCAATGCCGCCGGCAGCGAACGTCGCTGTCCAGCCGAGCCCGCTCGGAGCGAGCTCGGAGGTAGGTTCCGTCGACATGACCCTCCACTCTTCGGTGACGTTCGCTCACGGAGCGCTCCGCGGTTCAGTCGTGGGAGCGGGCGGCTCATGACGGATCGTGTCGTGCTTCCTGGCTCCCTCTCGATCGGGCGGCAGTGCTTTGCCTGTGGGCCGGACAGCGATGTCGGACTGCACATCCCCTACGAGAAGATAGGCGAGACGGTCCAGGCGGCGTTCACGCTCGACGGTCGCTACTCCGGGGCGACGGCTTTCGTGCACGGTGGGATCATCATGACCGTTCTCGATGAGGGCATGGCCTGGGCGACGATCGCGCTGCGCTCGCGGTTCGCGGTCACGCAGGAGTTCACGTCCTCGTTCCGTCGCCCGGTGCTGATCGGCGAGCCGCACACCCTCGTCGCGGAGTGTGGCCCGCTGGGCGAGGACGGTCGCTCCTTGGAGGTGACGGGACAGATCACCCGAGCCGACGGCAAGCTGTGCGCGTCGGCGACCGGCCGCTACTACGCGATGACGATCGAGGAGACCGCGGCGTCCATCGGGCTGCCGGAACTACCGGACGAGATGCTCGCTGTCTTCGGTTCCGCCGAGGATCCGTGACCTGGGCGGTCGTCGGCGCCGGATACAGCGGGATCGCGGTTGCCGGTGAGCTGATCGCGGCGGGGCTCGAGGTCGACGTCCTGGACAGTCGGCCTGCGGTGGGTGGGGTTTGGCTCGACGGCGTCTACGAGTCCGTCCAGCTGATCACGACCCGCAAGGTCACCGCGTTTGCCAGGCGCCCGCTGCCCGCTGG
Organism: Mycobacteriales bacterium; assembly: GCA_046596735.1. Lineage (GTDB taxonomy): Bacteria > Actinomycetota > Actinomycetes > Mycobacteriales > SCTD01 > RYN-124. The sequence continues at coordinate 1,875 of JBKJLP010000241.1, forward strand.
GCCGCTGTTCCCTTCCGGCTCCGAGCTGCTGAGCTACCTGACAACGGTCGCGGATGAGACCGGGGTCAGCCGGCGCTTCCTACCCGGGGAGCGCGTGCGGTCCGTGCAGCCCGCCGGCGACGGCTGGCTCGTCTCGGCCTCGACTGACCGTCAGTACGACGGCGTCGTCCTTGCGACCGGCCTGTTCCAAAGACCCCGGATCCCCTTACTGCCGGGCACTCTCACGATTCCGGCTCTGCACACCGCTGCCTACCGAGATACCTCGCAGCTCGGCGAGAATGTGCTTGTCGTCGGTCTGGGCAACTCGGGGGCAGACGTCGCGCACGAGGCGATCAAGGCGGGCAAACGGGTCACCATGGCGGTGCGTGGTGGGCGACATATCGTCCCGAAGCGCGTCCTGGGCCGGCCCGTTGTCGAGATGCAGCGGCCGTGGTTCGCCCCCGATGTGCCGATGCGGGTCGGCCTCGACGTCGCCGTGCGCGCACTGTCCGCCTACTGGCGCAGTGGCAAGCTGGCGGAGCCCCGACACCTGGTCCTGTCGGAATCACCCGTGGTCCACTCCGCGCTTCTGCCGCTGATCTCCGCCGGCCGGATCACAGTCCGGTCAGCCGCGTCGTCACTCGACGGCAACCAGGTGACGTTTGCCGACGGGACCTGCGAAACCTTCGACACCGTGGTGTGGGCGACGGGATATGACTACGACCTGCCCGTGGACCGGGCGCTGCTGGACGGCCTCTCAGGGAGCTATCTGGACCGGCCACCACTGCTGGTCGGCGGCGCATGGTCGCCGATCTCACGAGGACTGGCAGCAGTCGGGCATCGCGAGCCACGACACGGCCGCGGGCCCTACCTCTCGGCGTTGGCCAAGGCGGTGGCTGCGGGCGCAGTGGCCCAGGCACGCATCGACGAGCCCATCGGGGCGGCGCTTGGTCGGGTGGTCGCGCCAGACGCGACAGCTCTGGCCGACGATGGCCCGGAGCTGCGGCGACTGCGACGGCTCACCGCCGCCGCCCGCGCCCTTTAGCAGCTCAGACCGGGTGGAAGACCGCGCCGACGGTGCCGAGG
>JBKJLP010000249.1:0-4884 GCA_046596735.1 Mycobacteriales bacterium
AGGTCGTCCAGCGACGTGGCGCTCGCGGCTGCGCCCATCGTGTCGGCGGCGAGGCCGAGGGCCACCGCCGGGTCGGGCTGGACGACGGCGCGATTGAGCATCCACGGCTCACGCGGGCGGACCCACATGATCCGGTCCTGGGGTACGCCGTGGGTCAGGAGCCACACGATCCCGTCGGTGGCTGTCTTTCCGGATCCCACCATGACGTAGCTGCTGGGCGCTTCGGTGAGGTTGGCGAGTTCGTTGATGGTGACGACGCGGCTTCCGTCGGCGACGCCGAAGGGAGGCGGCGTCCTGGCCGGGATCGTCGGTGCGAGGTAGCTGGCATCGACGACGCGGCGTCGTACATCGATCCGGGTCGACTCACCGGACACCAGCGAAGTGACGCGGTGGGAGACCCCGTCGGTGTGGAATTCGCTGGCCCCCAGGAACGCGACGCGGCCCGAAGCCACGAATCGACGGCGAAGGATCTCGTCGTAGTAGTGCTGGATCTCCGCCCGACGCGCCCGCTCCTGAAGTCCGGTCTCCGGACCAGTGACCTGAACGGCACCGGTTCCCAGCACCGTCGAGGCCACGCCGTAGAACACCGAGGCCTGGTGCAGTTGGACGAAGGGGTAGGCGTCCTGCCAATGCCCCCCGGCTGCATGCCGGCGGTCGACGAGCGTGACATGGACGTCGGCGTGATCGATGAGGGCGTCGGTGAAGGCCATGCCTGTCGCACCGGCACCCACGACGACGTAGTCGGTCTCCCGCGTGCGCTTCACCATCGTCCGCGGCCTCCTGGTCACCCGGCGGGTCTGGTGGCTGGGACCTTACGCGGCGCGTCACACGGCCACCGTGGCTAGGCTCCGCAGGTGAGCAAGAAGAATCGGGGCTGGCGCGAGCTGCCCCTGCTGATCGTCCTCGCCGTCGTCCTGGCGATCGTGGTGAAGACGTTCCTCATCCAGGCTTTCTTCATCCCGTCCGGCTCGATGGAGCAGACGCTGCACGGGTGCCCGGGCTGTAATGGCGACCGGGTGCTCGTCAACAAGGTCATCTACAACGTCCGCGACATCCACCGGGGCGAGATCGTCGTGTTCAACGGCGTCGACAGCTTCGACAGCGAGACGCCGGACGTGCCACCCGGCAACGTCGTCCAGGAAGCCCTTCGCGGAGTGAGCCGGCTGCTCGGGCTCGGGGCCCCTGGCGAAAAGGACTACATCAAGCGGGTCATCGGGCTACCCGGTGATCGGGTGGCTTGCTGCAGCAATGGCCACGTCACCGTCCAGCCCAAGGGCAGCGCAACGGCCGTGGCCCTCGACGAGCCCTATCTGTACGAAGACGACGCCGCGGTGTTCTGCGAGGCCGGCACGGGCGACGAGTGCAACGACGGCAGCCCGGGCGTCCTCGTACCCGAGGGTCGGCTGTGGGTCATGGGCGACCATCGCTCGGCGAGCAGCGACTCCCGAGCCAACGGCACGATCCCGATCAACAAGGTCATCGGCCGCGCGTTCGTCGTGGTGTGGCCCCCGACGCGGATCAAGGTCCTGCCGGTCCCCGACCCGTTCCGCTAGCTGACGATGAGGCGCGCCAGGGTCAGCCCGGCTTTCTCCAGCTCAACCTCCATCTGGCCCGGCTTGTCAGCGACGAAATCGATCGACGCCGGCGCCTCCGGCGCCACGACGTCGGTGAGGTCGTAGACGTGAACGTGGACCTCGTCGGTGATGTCAGCGGTAACGGTGATCCGCAGCCGGCTGCCGAGCTTGACGGCCACCCGATCGGTCGGCCCGGTGACCGTGCCTCCGGTGACCGTGACGCTGATCGTCTGGTCCGCGCTGTCCCGCGGCACGCCGCTGGCGACCGCGACGGTCGACGAACTCGAGCCGCAAGCGGCGAGGGTCAGCAGTACGACAGCGACCGGCAGGGCCACAAGGCGTCGCGTCATGATCGTCATGCAAGCAGACATCGGCAGCCGACGCAGAGCAGGGGTTAGCGTTCGCCCATGCCCACCACCCCAGCCGCTGCCCTGAGCCGTTCCGTCGACATCGAGGCGCCCGCCGACCGCGTGTGGCGGCTGGTCAGCGACCTGCCGGCCATGGGCGAGCTCAGCCCCGAAAACACGGGGGGCAGCTGGCGCAACGGCGCCACTGGGCCAGCCGCCGGCGTCCGTTTCAAGGGAAAGAACCGCCAGGGCAAGCGCCGTTGGAGCACGGACGTCACCGTCACCGATTGCGAGCCTGGGCGGCGGTTCGCGTTTGACGTGACGAGCGCGGGATTCGCCGTCGCCACCTGGTCGTACGACATCGAGCCCACGAGCGAGAGCGCCTGCCGGGTGACCGAGGGCTGGCAGGACAACCGGGGCTGGCTGATCAGCACCCTGGGGAGCCTGACCACGGGCATCAGTGACCGCACGGGCTTCGCGGCCACGAGCATGGAGCAGACGCTCGCCCGGCTCAAGGCGCGCGCTGAGCAGCCCTCCTGAGCGGATCCGAGGACGCCGGGCGTGACGTCTGACACCATGGTGACGCTCCGGAGTCCCGGTGCGTCCCGCACACCCCGCGGGCGCCGGTGCGCCGGCCCGCCCCCGCGCTGCTCCCGGTGACCCCGGTCGCGCGCCCGAGCGCACAAGGAGAACGCATGTCCCTGACGGATCTCGCGGTCGAGACGACCCCCGTCGCTACGAGTTCAGCTGCCGGCCCGGAGCTGGTGCAGCTGCTCACCCCGGAGGGCGAACGCGTCTCCCACCCGGACTACGACATCGATCTGACCGATGAGGAGTACCGCGGCTTCTACCGCGACCTCGTCCTGGTCCGCCGCATCGACATCGAAGCCACGGCGCTGCAGCGCCAGGGCGAGCTCGGCATCTGGGCCGCACTGCTCGGCCAGGAGGCCGCGCAGGTCGGCTCCGGTCGCGCGCTACGGGAGAAGGACTTTGCCTTCCCGACCTACCGCGAGCACGGCGTTGCCTGGTGCAAGGGCGTCGACCCGCTCAAGCTGCTCGGCCTGTTCCGCGGCGCGAGCAACGGCGGCTGGGACCCGCAGGAGAAGCGGTTCCAGCTCTACACGATCGTCATCGGCTCGCAAACGTTGCACGCCACCGGCTACGCCATGGGCATTCAGAAGGACGGTGCCGTCGGTGACCTGGAGACCGGCGAGGCCACGATCGCCTACTTCGGCGACGGAGCCTCCAGTCAGGGCGACGTCAACGAGGCCTTCGTCTTCGCCAGCGTCTACAACGCGCCGATCGTGTTCTTCTGCCAGAACAACCAGTGGGGCATCAGCACCCCCACGGCCAACCAGACCCGCATCCCGCTCTACCAGCGCGCGCGCGGCTTCGGCTTCCCGGGTGTCCGCGTCGACGGCAACGACGTCCTGGCGACGTACGCCGTCACGCGCAAGGCGCTGGACGACGCGCGCACCGGGCAGGGCCCGACGCTGGTCGAGGCCTTCACCTATCGGATGGGCGCGCACACGACGTCCGACGACCCGACGCGCTACCGCCTCGCGACTGACCTCGAGGCGTGGAAACTCAAGGATCCGCTGGAGCGGATGAAGGCCTTCCTGTACAAGCAGCAGATCGTCGACGCAGCCTTTTTTGACCAGCTCGACCACGACGCGGACGAGCTAGCCGCGCGCATCCGCAAGGGTTGCCTGGAGATGGAAGACCCGTCTCCCCTGTCGATGTTCGAGCACGTCTACGACGAGACGACCCCGCTGGTCCGCGAGCAGCAAGAGGCGTTCAGCACCTACCTCGCCGGCTTCGCTGAAGGAGCGCACTGATGACGACCTTGACGATGGCCAAGGCGCTCAATGAGGGCCTGCGTAAGACGATGGAAGATGACAGCAAGGTCATCATCATGGGTGAGGACGTCGGCAAGCTCGGTGGCGTCTTCCGCGTGACGGACGGGCTCGCCAAGGACTTCGGCGACGACCGCGTCATGGACACTCCGCTCGCCGAGTCCGGCATCATCGGCACCGCGATTGGGCTGGCCCTGCGCGGATACCGCCCAGTCTGCGAGATCCAGTTCGATGGCTTCGTCTATCCGGCGTACGACCAGATCGTGTCGCAGCTGGCCAAGATGCACGCCCGCTCCAAGGGCACCGTCAAGATGCCGATCACGATCCGCATTCCGTTTGGTGGCGGCATCGGTGCGGTCGAGCACCACAGCGAGAGCCCCGAGGCCTACTTCGCGCACACCGCCGGCCTCAAGGTTGTCGCCTGCGCCAGCCCGGTCGACGCCTACTTCATGATCCAGCAGGCCATCAAGAGCGATGACCCGGTGATCTTCTTCGAGCCCAAGCGGCGCTACTGGGAGAAGGCCGACGTCGACATCACGGCCACCCCCGAGTCGCTGTGGAAGGCCCGGGTCGTCCGCCCCGGCACCGACGCGACGCTGGTGGCCTACGGCCCGATGGTCAAGACCTGCCTCGACGCAGCCGCGGCCGCCGAGGAGGACGGTCGCAGCCTGGAGGTCGTTGACCTGCGCTCGCTGTCCCCGCTCGACTACGAGACGGTCTTCGCCTCCGTACGCAAGACCAAGCGGCTCGTCGTCGTCCACGAGGCCCCCTCGTTCGTGGGCCTCGGCACCGAGATCGCGGCCCGCGTGCAAGAGGAGCTGTACTACGAGATGGAGGCGCCTGTGCTGCGCGTCACCGGCTTCGATACGCCCTACCCGCCGTCGCGGGTCGAGGAGGACTACCTCCCCGACCTCGACCGCGTGCTCCACGTCGTCGACCGCTCCCTGGCGTTCTGATGTCGACGTCGAAGCAGGTCCAGACCGGACGGCTCAAGAAGTTCGCGCTGCCCGACCTCGGCGAGGGACTGACCGAGGGCGAGATCCTGCAGTGGATGGTCAAGCCCGGCGACACGGTCACGCTCAACCAGCCGATCGTCGAGGTCGAGAC
>JBKJLP010000073.1:0-5557 GCA_046596735.1 Mycobacteriales bacterium
CGAAGAAGCCCTGGATTTGCGCGGTGTGAAGGTCGACGGCCATGAGCCGGTCGGCTCCTGCCGTCTTAAACAGGTCGGCGATCAGGCGTGCGCTGATCGGCTCCCGACCGCGGTGCTTCTTGTCTTGTCGGGCGTAGGGGTAGAAGGGCATCACGACCGTGATCCGCTTGGCGGACGCGCGCTTGAGGGCGTCAACCATGAGCAACTGCTCCATCACCCAGGTGTTGATGGGCGAGGTGTGGCTCTGCAGGACGAAGGCGTCGCAGCCGCGGACCGACTCCTCGAACCGTACGAAGATCTCGCCGTTGGCGAACTCGTACGCGCTCGTCGGCACGGCGGTCACGCCGAGGTCGGACGCGACCTCCGCGGCCAGCTCGGGGTAGGCCCGGCCGGTGAACAGCAGCAAGTTCTTGCTGCTCGAGATCTCAAGACCGCTCACGATGGTTTCTCCCCCTGGTTGCGCTTGCGTTCGACCCAGCCTTCGATGTTGCGCTGACGCGCCCGGCCGACCCCAAGTGCGCCCGGGGGCACGTCCTGGGTGATGACGGAGCCCGCTGCCGTGTAAGCGCCGTCACCAACGGACACCGGGGCCACCAGCATGGTGTCGCTACCGATCCGGACGTCGTCGCCGACGTTGGTGTGGTGCTTGTCGCGGCCGTCGTAGTTGACGAAGACCGTGGCGGCGCCGATGTTGCAGCGTTCGCCGATCGTCGCATCGCCGACGTAGGACAGGTGCGGCACTTTGCTGCCGGCCCCGATCTCGCTGGCCTTGATCTCGACGTACGCCCCGGCCTTGCTGCCATCGCCGAGGACCGTGCCGGGGCGTAGGTAGGTGTAGGGACCGACGGTGGCGCGGGCACCGATGACGGCGCCTTCTGCGGTCGTGCGACGGACAACGGCGTCCTCGCCAACCTCGGTGTCGACCAGGGTGCTGTCCGGGCCAACGACAGCGCCGGCGCGTACGACGGTCCGACCTTTGAGCTGAGTGTTGGGCCAGATCGTGCAGTCGGCTTCGAGGACGACAGCCGCGTCGATCCACGTGGTGGCTGGGTCCAGGATCGCGATGCCCGCCAGCATGTGGTCGCGGTTGATGCGGGCCCGCAGGTGGCCAGCGGCCTCGGCCAACTGGACCCGGTCGTTCACGCCCATGCAGTCAGTCGCGGTCGCTGCGTGCGCGCCGACCGTCAGCCCCGCCGCGCGGTGCAGTCCGACCACGTCCGTGAGGTATTCCTCACCCTGGGCGTTGTCGGTGGACAGCCGGCTGAGGGCATCGCGCAGGGCAGCCGCGCCGAAGGCGAAGACGCCCGTGTTGACCTCGTTCAGCGCGAGTACGTCGCTGTCGGCGTCGCGGTGCTCGACGATCGCGAGCACCCTGCCGTCCGCGCCACGGACGATCCGGCCGTAACCGGTCGGGTCGGACAGGACGGCGGTCAGCACGGTGGTCGCGCAGTCCGTCAGCTCGTGCGCGCGGACGAGCGAGGCGAAAATATCGGCCGTCAGCAACGGTGCGTCGCCCGGCACGACAACCACGGTTCCGTCGAGGTCACCCAGCTGCTCGAGCGCGACGCGTACGGCATGACCCGTCCCGCGCTGCTCGGCTTGCACGATGGCGACCGCAGCCGGGTCGAGGGCACCCAGCGCCTCCGTCACCTGCTCGCGGGCGTGGCCCACCACCACGACGAGGTGCTCGGGGTCCAGCGCACGAGCGGCAATGACCACGTGACCGAGCATCGAGCGACCACCGAGTTGCTGCAGGACCTTGGCGGTGCTGCTGCGCATCCGGGTGCCTTCACCAGCCGCCAACACGACGACCGCGGCGGGTCGCGCGTCGGGCACGTCGGGCTCCTCGCGGCTGGACTGAGCCGGAGAACCCGGCGGGGTCGACTCTACCGATCACTCCGCCGTTCCTCTTGGGCATTGCTCCCGGGGGAGGATTCGAACCTCCGCACTCAGAGTCAAAGTCTGATGTCCTGCCCCTAGACCACCCGGGATTCTGCGACCTCAGGATGCCACGCGGCCAGCCGCAGCAGAACTCCCGGCGACGATGCCACGCCAGAACCCCTCGATTTCCTGGTACAGCTCCCGACCTCGCAGGACACGGATGATCAGACAGCCGACATAGGCATCCCCGATGTTCTTCCGGATCGTCTTCGGGTTATGGCGTTTCAGCTGCACCCTGTCGAAGAGGGACGGGTCGACGCAGATGACCTCGGCCCAGTAGCGCGCTGCGGCGACCACGTCCGCAGACTCGTGGATCGAAAGGGCGAACCGCAAACGGTCGGAGCCGTACCCCCGCCGGCCCAGAAACTCCAACCACACATGTACCAGCCCCGGATCGCTGTTGATGAAGGTCACCCGCTCGCGGCGGTCGTACGACTTGTCCTTGCTGCCCTCACACCAGTAGGCGGTGACAGCCACGATCTCAAGCTCACGATCGGTCAGGACACCCACTCTCGCAGCGGCGGCGGCCTTGACGGCGGATCGCTCCGCGTCGCGAACCACCTGCACTCGAGCGGCGGAGGCGCGGATGGCCGCCGTCCGACGAGCCTGCCCCTCCAGACTCGGCTCAGGATGGTCCATGTCCCGCAACCACAACGAGCAGCTGCTCTTGGAGACCCCCAGCTCCCGCGCGATCTGCGGATAAGTCCATCCCGCTTCGCGAAGCTCACGCGCTCGGCCGCGCAGATGGTCTTTGGCCTTCCGCCGACGGAGCTCACGAGGCACGACCGTGCCGCGCAGAAGCTCGGTCAGCAAGTCGTCGCCGACATGCAACTCCGCAGCGATCTCGCGCCTGGACCGCCCCGAAGCGCGCATCCCGCGAGCCTGCTCTTTCAGCCAGACCTTCTCCGGCGTCGTGCGGTGCCTGCCCATGCCGAACCTCTCGTCGTACCGGCTCGACCCCGCGCCAGTGTCCTAGCCGGGTCCGACATTTCGGTCCGTACGCAAGCCCCCTACGCCCGCGTAGGTTACGGTTGCGTAAGCCCGAACGCCTTGGAGGCGACGTGACCCCTCCCCCCACCGGCACCCTCGACGCGCCGGTCACCACGATCGAGTACGAAGCCGACGAATCCCGTCCGCTGCAGCAGATCCCGACCACCGAGTTCAAGGCTCGTTGGGAGCAGGTCGCGCTGGCGATCTTCATCGCTGTGCCGCTACTCGCCATCGCCGGAGCTGGGTTCGTGCTGTGGGGACATGGGCTGTCCTGGACCGACGTGATCCTGTCGACCGTCTTCTACGTGATCACGCTGCATGGCATCACCGTCGGTTTCCACCGCTACTTCACGCACGGGTCGTTCAAGGCCAAGCGCCCGCTCCGGGTCGGCTTGGCCATCGCGGGGAGCATGGCGATCGAGGGACCGGTCACGCGCTGGGTCGCCGACCACCGGCGCCACCACGCCTTCAGCGACGCCGAGGGCGACCCGCACTCCCCGTGGCGCTACGGCAACGACCTGCGCTCGCTGCTGAAGGGCTTGGTGTACGCCCACATCGGCTGGCTCTTCGACGTCGAGCAGACCGACCAGAAGCGCTTCGCGCCCGATCTGCTGGCCGACCGTGACATCGCGCGGGTGGCCAAGGCCTTCCCGCTGCTGGTCATCACGTCGCTGCTGCTGCCGGCCTTGCTGGGCGGGCTCATCACCATGAGTTGGACCGGCGCGCTGACCGCGTTCTTCTGGGCTTCGGTGATCCGCATCGGTGTCCTGCACCACATCACCTGGTCCATCAATTCGATTTGCCACGCCTGGGGATCTCGCCCGTTCGCGACGCACGACCGCGCCGTCAACGTCTGGTGGCTGGCGGCAATCTCCGGCGGCGAGAGCTGGCACAACCTGCACCACGCCGACCCGACCTGCGCCCGGCACGGGGTCGACAAGGGCCAGATCGACAGCACCGCCAGCGTCATCGCGTTGTTCGAACGACTCGGTTGGGCGTGGGACGTCCGGTGGCCCCGCCAGGAGCGCCTGGACGCTCGGCGCGCTCCTGCCGCCTAAGCAGGCGTGCAGACTGCCCAGGTGACCGACGACGACGTACGCCGCCCACCCCGCGTACGCATGACAGGCAAGGAGCGCCGCGAGCAACTGCTCGACGTCGGTCGCGCGCTGTTCGCCGAGCGCGGCTACGACGGCACCGCGGTCGAGGAGATCGCCGCTCGGGCCGGGGTCAGTAAGCCCGTTGTCTACGAGCACTTCGGCGGCAAGGAGGGGCTCTACGCGGTCGTTGTCGACCGCGAGGTGCAGCGCCTGCTCGACGCATTTACCAATGCCCTCACCGGCGACAACTCCAAGCTGCTGCTCGAGCAAGCCACCCTGGCGCTGCTCACCTACATCGAGGACGAACCCAACGGGTTTCGCATCCTGGTCCGCGAGTCCCCGGTGGGTCTGGAGCGCAGTGGCGGGTTCGCCACCATCATCAGCGACGTCGCCAGCCAGGTGGAATACATCCTGGCCCGCCAATTCAAGGCGCGCGGCTTCGAGACCAAACTCGCCGGGCTCTACTCGCAGGCACTGGTGGGCATGGTTGCGCTGACCGGCCAGTGGTGGCTGGAACAGCGCAAGCCCAAGCGAGACGAGGTCGCCGCGCACCTGGTCAACCTGGCCTGGAACGGCCTCTCGCAGCTGGAAGCAAAGCCCAAGCTGGTCGATCGCGACTAGCTCAGCTGGCGGCTTCGGACAACTCGAGCCAAGAGTGCTCGAGGTCGGCCTTGCGGGAGCGCAACCCGCGGAGCTGCTCGTCCAGCGCGGCCGTCGCCGTGTAGTCGGCCGCGTTCTTCTCCAAGTCGGCGAGCAGCTGCTGCTCGTCCTTGTCGAGCTTGGCGATCTCGCGCTCCACCCGGGTGAGCTCCTTCTTGGCCGCACGGGTGTCGCCGCCACCCTTGGACTTTGGGGCGCTCGCCGGCGCAGCCTTGATGCGCTTGCGGAGGTACTCCTCGACCCCGCCTGGCAACGCCTTGACCGACCCGTCGCCCATGAGCGAAGCCGTCACCGTCGTCACCCGCTCCAGGAAGTAGCGGTCGTGGCTCACCACGATCAACGTCCCGGGCCAGCCGTCGAGCAGGTCCTCGAGAGCGGTCAGCGTGTCGATGTCGAGGTCGTTGGTGGGTTCGTCGAGCAGGATCACGTTGGGCTCGCCCATCAGCAGACGCAGGATCTGCAGCCGACGCCGCTCGCCACCGGACAGGTCGCCCACCCGCGTCCACTGGGCGTTGCCGGTGAAGCCAAACCGATCGGCCAGCGAGGAGGCGCCGATCGTCTTGCCGCCGCCGAGGTCGACCACCTTGGCAACCTGCTCCACGGCCTCCAGCACGCGCAGCTTGGGGTCGAGCTCAGCCACCTCCTGTGAGAGGTAGGCCGGCTTGACCGTCTGCCCGATCCGCACCGAGCCGCTCGTGGGGTGCACTTGGCCGACCAGCATCTTGAGCAGCGTTGACTTACCGGCACCGTTGACGCCGACGATCCCGACCCGATCGCCGGGTCCGACCCGCCAGGTGACGTGGTCAAAGAGCACCTTGCCGTCGTACGCCAGGGAGATGTTTTCAGCGCCGTAGACCTGCTTGCCGAGC
>JBKJLP010000290.1:0-2617 GCA_046596735.1 Mycobacteriales bacterium
TCAATCCCGACTGCGAGGAGACCGCGATGAGTGGCACCGACAAGATCAAGGACAAGGCACAGGAGCTCAAGGGCAAGGTTGAGCAGACGGCGGGCAGTGCGACCGGCGACCGGGACATGCAGGCAGAAGGCCTGAAGAATGAGAAGTCAGGCCAGGTGAAGCAGGTCGGCGAGAAGGTCAAGGACGTCTTCCGCTAAGCCCCTGTCATGAGGCGAGACCGGACGGGCGGGTCCGCCCTGGGCGGGCCTCGTGCGCTGCCGGTGTGTCCAGGATCGCGTACACACGTACCGAATCTCGGACACTCCTGCAGCAGATAGGCCCTGCCCTTAGGGGGCTGAAGGGTGGCCGAGTTGCGCTCGTGAGAGCCCGCTCAGCCGCCCGGACGCCACCAGGGCTTGCGCTTGCCCTGCGGGGAGTCGGTCGACTGGCCCTGCCCTGACGGGGGCTCTCTGGGTGCGGGCGGCTGCGGCCGCGGAGCCGGTGGCATGATCGGACGATCGATCTGGGGACGCGGCGACGTTGTCGACCCCGCCCCGGGCCGGGCTGCGGTTGCTGGCCGACCGATCGGGCGCGCCTGGGGGCCAGACCGGGGAGCTGACTGCACGGGCTCGTTGTCGTCGTCAGACAGGTCGGGGGTGCGGTCCAAGATCGGCCGCGCCGGGGCCTTCACGGCCTTGCGGGCCGTGCCCTTGCGCACAGCGGGCGTGAGGTTGTCGGGCTTGCCCACCGGAGCCTGGGCAGCAGCGCGCGGCGCGGACTTGCTGCCGGCCGCGCGGGCGGCAGCCGACCGGGCCTGAGCCGCCTTCGACACGGACTTCGCTGCCCTTGGCGAGGGCCCAGCAGTCGCCGAGACGGGCTTCCCGACCGGTGCAGCAACGGGTTCCTTGGCAGGCGCAGCCGCGGGCGGGCTCGCAGGCTCGGTATCAGTCGACCGCGCCGGGGCCAGCCCAGTCGTCACGGCCGCTCGGGCCGATGCCGCGTCGGGCGTGCCCGCGCGCCGGGGATCTGCCGCAGCTGCGGCCTCGGCCCCCTCGTCTGAGCCAACCGTGTTGAGCCGGTCCATGATCTGCTGCACATCCTCCGCCGGCTCCGGGGCCGGCGTGGAAGCGGCTTCGGGCTGACGCACAGCCTTCTTCGCCGTCTTGCCCCCCACTGGTGCGGCGGTCGTCGCCGCGCGGGTGGTGGGTCGGCGCCGAAGCAGCGCCTCCGCAAGTGCCAGGACGGCCTCGTCGAGGTGGGTCAGAATGCGGCGTTCGCTCTCGGAGGTCGCCTGTCGCACGGTCTGCTCGGTCTCGGCCTGCAGGCGGGGCGACAGCGCCTCGCCGAGCTGCGTCACCAAGGCCCCGCTGACACGGGTAAGGACGACGTCCGCGATGCGGGGCGCGAGGACCTCGACGAGCCGGTCCGCGACCCGTTGGCTGACGAGGGTGGCCACGTCCTGCGAGCTGGGCGGCGGAGTGGCTGCGACCTGCGCCGACAGCTGCCCCAAGTCCTGGCGGACCGACAGCAGGGCTGCATCCATCGCCTCGCCGGGGCGCTCGGCCTGCAAGGCGCGCACGCCCTCGGCCACCGTCGCCAGATCGTCACGCAGCCCGCTCAGCTCGTTGAGCCTCGACCCGAGCCGCCCCATGTCCGTGGCAAGGGCCGGGACGGCCCCTGCAGCGTCGCCGATGTCGGCCACCCGCTGACCGACCTGGCCGAGCCGGTTCTCGACAGCGCTGAGCCCGGCCGTGAGCTCCTCGAGCCGCTCGCCCGTGGCGGCGGCCAGCGCCGACCGCAGGTCTCCCAGTGCGCCCTTGAGCACCTCCGGCCCGATGATCGGCCGGGTAGCCGCTTCCTCGAGCCGATCGAGCCGGGCCGACACCGCGTCGACAACGAGGTCACGGGTGCGCTCGGCCACGTTGCCCTGCGCGAGCAGATCGATCTTGGCCTCGAGCGCGTCCAGCCTGGGTCGCAGTGCATCGGCACTGCCACCCGAGGTGGCGCCCAGGTCGGCGACGTGGGATCGGAGGTCCGCCAGCGGCTGCAGGCGATCGTGCATGCCAGCCACATCGCGCTGCAAGGCGGCGAGCGCTGCGGGGAAGGCCCCCAGGTGTTGTACAGCCTCGCGCATCTGATCGACGGCTTCACGCTGGGCCCCGACGTCAGCGGCGAGCGCGGACAGCCGCACAACTGCCTGCTCGTTGGGTGTCACTGCCTCGGCAGCCACCGTCTCCAGACGCTTGGACAGCGCCTCGATCCGCTGGCCGAGCAGCGACGTGGAGGTGCGGAGGTCCGCGACGACGTGGCTGACGACTCCGCCGAGTCGCTCGACCGCGGCGTCCGAGGCCGTCAGTCGCAGCGTCTCGGCCAGCCCAGCGACTTGACTGCGCAGCTCGGCAAGCACGAGGGAGACGGAGCGCTGCTCGCTGACCTGCTCCTCGACCGCACGGGACAGCAGCGCCTGCATGCGGTCCGAGACCTGGCCGCCTGGCGGCGTCGACCGGGGCAGTCCGGGGGGTACTTCGGTCACCGCGACCCTTCCTCCTCGCCGTCACCGACCCGCGCGGTGACCGGGCGAGCATCGCACGTCACGGGCAGGCTCACGTGACACTCCCGTTCTCAGCCAGCGCGAGGC
>JBKJLP010000498.1:0-3155 GCA_046596735.1 Mycobacteriales bacterium
AAGCCTCGACTCACTCGGCGATCCCCCGTCGCAAGTCGTGCCCGGCCCCGTGCAGGAACGGTCCGGGGTCCTGCAGCGGGACCACCACGTCGTACGCGGTCCATCGCACCGTCGTGACGGTGCCGTCAAACTTCGAACTGTGGGCGGTCACGGTGGGCACGAGTCCCGTGCCGGTGCCGTCGGGACGCAGGGCTAGCACACCCTCCGATGCGGTGATGGCGGCTGCGGTGAAGCCGCCCGGACCCGGCAGGCCGAGCACGTCGCCCGGGACGGGGAGCACGACGCGAGCCCGGGTGACGCCATCCGCGCGCAGTCGACCGACCGCCTGCTCGAGCGGCAGGTCATCAACCCACATCCCGGCCACGGCGTGCCCGTCGTCGAGCGCACAGGCGTGGGTGAGCAACTCGGGCAGCGAGGCCTCTCCCGCCAGCCAGGCATTGGTCCAGGCCGCCAGCAGCGCGCTGCGCGGCGGACACATGGCGGCGTTCTGCACGAGGGTCGAGCCTACGTGCGCACCGTGTCGTTGGCGGGTTCGTGCAGCCCGGAGACCTACCGTCCCAGCATGCGCAGCAGGGAGTACGGACCGGACATGGTCGCGCCGCCTCCGCGAGCCACCGTGGACGTGGTGGACGCCGAACCCGGCCTGGTCGTGGAGGACGCAGGGACAGGGTGGTGCGGTGCCGTCGTCTCCTGCGAGAAGGACGTCGTCAGCCTGGAGGATCGGCACGGCAAGGTCCGGGTCTTCCCGCTCGACCTGGCCGGGTTTCTCCTCGACGGCGTGACCGTCACCCTGCGCCGCCCAGCCGGCCCCGGTCCGGTCCGCCCCACGAGGACGGCCTCGGGGTCAGTGCCGGTCGTCGGCGCGCGCGCTCGCGTCGCCCGGGGTAGTCGGCTCTGGGTCGAGGGCAAGCACGACGCCGAGCTGGTCGAACGCGTATGGGGTGACGACCTGCGCGTCGAAGGCGTCGTTGTGGAAGCGCTCAACGGCGTCGATGACCTCGCCGCTGAGGTGGCCGCGTTCGCTCCGGACCGGCATCGTCGACTCGGCGTGCTCGTAGACCACCTCGTGCCCGGCTCCAAGGAGAGCCGTGTGGTCGCGGCGCTCACCCATCCGCAGGTGCTGGTCACGGGGCACCCGTACGTCGACATCTGGCAGGCCGTGAAGCCCACCTCGGTGGGCATCAGGGCCTGGCCGGTCGTCGGGCCGGGCCAGCCGTGGAAGGAGGGGATCTGCGCCGCCTTGGGCTGGGGCGAGCCCTGGCAGGGCTGGCAGCGCGTCCTCGCCGGCGTTGACTCCTACACCGACCTCGAAGTCCCGCTCCTGCAGGCCGTGGAGCGCCTGATCGACTTCGTCACTGAGTTCTGACCGGCGTGTCCCCGAGGCGCCTACCGGACCCCCTCGCCTAGGCTCGCCAACGGGTCGCTCCGCACCGCTGCGGGGCGGCTCGCGCCGTTGTCCGTACGACTGAAAGAGACTGTGACCGCTCCGCTCACCGCCACCGAAACGCTCACGGCGCCACTGCGCGCGTGGCAGCGGTCGGCGCTGGTGTCCTACTTGCGGCAGTCTCCGCAGGACTTTCTCGCGGTCGCGACGCCTGGCGCCGGCAAGACGACATTCGCGCTGCGGATCGCCTCCGAACTGCTGTCGAACGGGACGATCCAGAGCATCACGGTCGTGGCGCCGACCGAGCACCTCAAGAGCCAGTGGGCGTTGGCTGCGGCCAAGGCTGGCCTCAGCCTCGACCCGACCTTCCGCAACGCGATGGGCGTGACCAGCGACGACTACACCGGTGTGGTCCTGACGTACGCGCAGGTCGCCGCGCACCCGGCGCTGCATCGTGCCCGCACGACTCGGCGGCGCACGCTGGTCATCTTGGACGAGATCCACCACGGCGGCGACGCCAAGTCATGGGGAGACGCGGTCCGGGAGGCGTTCGAGCCGGCCACCAGGCGGCTGTCGCTCACCGGGACGCCGTTTCGCAGCGACACCAACCCGATCCCCTTCGTGCGCTACGAGCGCGGACTTGACGGCATCACCCGCAGCGCGTCGGACCATTCCTATGGCTACGCCGACGCCCTGCGTGACGGGGTGGTGCGGCCCGACATGTTTCTGGCCTACAGCGGAACGGCGACCTGGCGGACCCGCGCCGGGGACGAGATCACGGCCACGCTCGGCGAGCCCATGACGGTGGACCAGACCACGGCTGCCTGGCGGACCGCGCTGGACCCGCACGGTGACTGGATGCCGGCCGTGCTCGAGGCAGCAGATCGGCGGCTGGCGCAGGTGCGGGCTGGCGGCATGCCCGACGCCGGCGCGATGGTGATCGCGAGTGACCACAAGAGCGCCAAGCTGTACGCCGAGATCCTGCAGGGCATTACCGGTCGCCCGCCCGTCGTCGTGCTCTCCGATGACCCTTCGGCGTCGGACAAGATCGGCGGGTTCGAAGAGAGCCGCGATCGCTGGCTGGTGGCGGTGCGCATGGTGTCCGAGGGCGTCGACATCCCCCGGCTTGCCGTGGGGGTCTACGCCACCTCGGTGCAGACGCCGCTGTTTTTCGCCCAGGCCGTCGGGCGCTTCGTGCGCGGTCGCCGTCCTGGCGAGACCGCGTCGGTTTTCCTACCTTCAGTGCCGTCGCTACTCGAGCTTGCCGGGCAGATGGAGGCCGAGCGCGATCACGCGCTCGACGGGCAGGCCAAGGAGCAGTTCCTCGCCGATGAGCTACTCGCCGCGGCCAACCGGGAGCTGGACGAGGGTGCGGACGAGCCCGCCTTCATGGCGCTCCAGGCGTCAGCCCATCTGGACCGGGTGATCTACGACGGCGGTGAGTACGGCACCGGCGCCGCCCCCGGCAGCGACGAGGAGGAGGACTACCTCGGCCTGCCCGGGCTGCTGGCACCGGATCAGGTCGCCGTCCTGCTGCAGCAGCACCAGGCCAAGCAGCTCAAGGCCCGCTCGGCGATGGCCGCGGCCCCGGTGGCCCTTGCCGTCGAGGCGCCGGCTGCCGCTTACCAGGTCCTGCAGAGTCTGCGCAAGGAGCTCAACGGACTGGTCGGTGCCTGGCACCACCGCACCGGTAAGCCACATGGACTGGTCCACGGCGAACTGCGCACGGCGTGTGGCGGCCCACCCAGCGCTCAGGCTTCGGCGGCCCAGT
>JBKJLP010000411.1:0-13655 GCA_046596735.1 Mycobacteriales bacterium
GACCCTGGGCAGTCGCGGTGGCGAGGACCACGGCATTGATCTCGGTCAGTCCCGCCGCGTCAGCGTCGCCGAACCAGGCGCCAAGCTGCTCATGCCACGTCGCCGCAAGGTCAGCCTCGGCCAAACCAGCACCGGCGTACTCGTGGCGGAGTGCGGCCAGGGCCGAGGGGTCGAGCACCGCGTCAGGCTAATCACCCCCGCCCGGCCCTGCACCCCGGAGCGAGGCACGGCAGAATGGTCGCGAGGACACATCCGGACGACCGAACGTCGTCATTCGCAAGGAGAGCCCCTACATGGCGGACGACCTGTTCAAGCCGGGCCTCGAGGGCGTCGTTGCCTTCGAGTCCGAGATCGCCGAGCCGGACAAGGAGGGCAGCGCGCTGCGCTACCGCGGCGTCAACATCGAGGACCTGGTCGGCAACGTTTCCTTTGGCAATGTCTGGGGTCTGCTCGTCGACGGAAAGTTCAACCCCGGCCTCCCGCCGGCTGAGCCATTCCCGCTGCCGGTTCACTCAGGTGACATCCGGGTCGACGTGCAGTCCGCGATCGCGATGCTCGCGCCGGCCTGGGGCCTACAGCAGATGCTCGACATCGATGTCGACCAGATCCGCGACGACCTCGCGCGCATCTCGGTGATGACGCTGTCGTTCGTCGCGCAGAGCGCGCGCGGTCTGGGTAAGCCGATGATCCCGCAGAGCGAAGTCGACAGGGCACAGAACATCGTCGAGCGCTTCATGATCCGGTGGAAGGGCGACCCCGACCCGGCCCACATCAAGGCCGTCGACGCCTACTTCGTCTCGGCCGCCGAGCACGGGATGAACGCCTCCACCTTCACCTCGCGCGTGATCGCCTCGACCGGGGCCGATGCCGCCGCCTCGATCTCCGGCGCCATCGGCGCGCTCTCCGGGCCGCTGCATGGCGGAGCGCCCTCGCGCGTACTCACCATGCTCGACGAGGTCGAGCGCTCGGGCGACCCCAAGGCTTACGTCACCGGCCTACTCGACCGAGGCGAGCGCCTGATGGGCTTCGGCCACCGCGTCTACCGCGCTGAGGACCCGCGGGCGCGCGTGCTCCGACGTACGGCCGCCGAGCTCGGCTCGCGTCGCTATGAGGTCGCGGACGCGCTGGAGAAGGCGGCGATCGAGGAACTCACCGCGCGCTACCCCGACCGTGCGCTGCGGACCAACGTGGAGTTCTGGTCGGCCGTTGTTCTCGACTTCGCCGAGGTCCCCGCGCACATGTTCACCTCGATGTTCACCTGCGCCCGTACGGCTGGGTGGAGCGCGCACATCGTGGAGCAGAAGAAGCTCAACAAGCTGATCCGGCCGTCCGCGAAGTACGTCGGCCCTGGGCCCCGACCGGTGTCTGCGGTCGAGTCTGGCGTTCTGCCCGCGGGCAACCAGGTCTGATGTCACAGCTCCAGATCCCGAAGGACCTGTTGCCCGAGGACGGTCGCTTTGGCGCGGGGCCGTCCAAGGTGCGTCCGGCACAGCTCGACGCGTTGATCGCAACCGGCAGCGACTACTTGGGCACCTCCCACCGACAGGCGACGGTCAAGGACGTCGTCGGGCGCCTGCGCGGTGGGCTGCGCGAGTTGTTTGCCCTGCCAGACGGCTACGAGGTCGTGCTCGGCAACGGCGGAGCGACCGAGTTCTGGGACATCGCGACCTTCGGTCTCATCGAGCAGCGCTCGCAGCACCTGTCGTTCGGGGAGTTCTCGTCGAAGTTCGCTGCTGCCGCGAAGGCGGCGCCGTTCCTGGGCGACCCCACCGTCATCAGCAGCGCCACCGGAACCCACCCGCAGGCCGTGCCTGAGGCGGGCATCGACCTCTATGCGCTGACGCACAACGAGACCTCGACCGGCGTCATGATGCCGATCCGGCGAGTGGCCGGAGCCGACGAGGGTGCGCTGCTCGCGGTCGACGCGACGTCGGGCGCCGGCGGACTGCCGGTAACGGCGTCGGAGTTTGACGTCTACTACTTCAGTCCGCAGAAGTGCTTCGCCTCCGACGGCGGGCTCTGGATCGCCCTGATGTCTCCCGCTGCGATCGAGCGGATCGCGCGGATCGCTGCGTCGGGCCGTTGGGTGCCTGCGTCGTACGACCTCACGATTGCGCTCGACAACTCGCGCCTTGACCAGACCTACAACACCCCGGCGCTGTCGACGATCCACCTGATGACCTCGCAGGTCGAGTGGATGAATGGCCAGGGTGGCCTGGACTGGTGCGTCGAACGGACGGCTGACTCGTCGTCGCGGCTCTACACCTGGGCGGAGAAGACGGCCTACACGTCTCCGTTCGTCGCGGCTCCGGACGAGCGTTCCCAGGTCATCGGGACGATCGACTTCGACGAGAGCGTCGACGCCGCCGCGGTCGCGAAGGTGTTGCGTACCAACGGGATCGTCGACACCGAGCCCTACCGCAAGCTCGGTCGCAATCAATTGCGCATCGCGATGTTCCCGGCGATCGAGCCGAGCGACGTCGAGGCACTGACCGCTTGCATCGACTGGGTGGTCGAGCAGTCGGCATGAGTTCGCCGGCACCGCTGCCCCAGGCCTGGGTCCCGCGGGTCTTCAACGTCTCGCTCGCGGTCGTCCTGCTGGCGTGCCTGTCGCCGGTGGCGTATCGCTTCGGCGGACACCCGCTGTGGGTGCAGGTGCTGATCGTGGCGCTGTGCCTACCGGTGGTGCTCGTCGCGGCGGCCTGCCTGTCCTCGGCAGCGCGACCGGGCTCGCTCGGCCGCCTCGCCCGCCGCCTGCGCCCCCGCCGGTAGCCGCTCCCCGCGGGTCAGGGGTGGCGGGGCTCGAGCTCGAGCGGGGCGTAGTAGTTCTCGGCACCTTCGCGCAAGACGTCGCTGAGCCAGTCGCCGTCGTACTGCTCGGTGGGGCCCTGCTTGGGGTCGACCAATGTCCAGGCCTGGCGACGGTAGGTCCAGTTGTCCGGCTCCAGCCGGTGGCTTTCCCGGAACCAGCGCACAGCGTCGTCCGGGTGCCCCGTGCGGTGGAGGTGCTCACCGAGGGCGAACGCTGCTGCAGCCTGGGCTACCTCCGGCGGTCGCGGACGCGAGCGCTCGATGACCTCGTCCGGCGACAGCGCGAACCGACTGGCAGGCCCCTTCGCCACCCAGTCGCGCAGCGCGGCGACGTAGCCCTCGGCGTCGATCTGCATCTTCTTCAGCTCGGGTACGACGGTACGCAGTCGATGGACGGCGGCAGCACCGATCCGGGCCTGCACCTCAGGGTCGTCCACGTCGACGGCCGCGAAGGTGGGCCGGCTGGGATAGGCCGTCTCCGGCGGGCGCACGACCATGCCGTCCTCGTTGATCCAGATCCCGGCCGGCACGTTGACGACGCCGAACAACTCGCCGAGCACGTGCGCAGTGTCGACGAGAACCGGGAAGTCGACGGACTCCGCGAACGGCGCGGCCGCAGCCGCACCACCGCTGTCCATGGCGATGCTGACCAACTCGAACCCGTGCGGGGCGAGCTCCGTACGCAACGTCTGCCAGACCGGCAGATCAAAGCGGCAGCCTCACCAACTCGCCCAGGACGCGACGAGCACCTTCTTGCCTCGCAGCGAGGACAGCGCAAACGGTGCTCCGGTCAAGGTGGGCAACACAAGGTCGGGAGCCTGCGCTGTCGTCATCGCGCGGCCACCCGACTGCGGTCCGAGTGACCACACGCCGTGCACTTCGTCCGGCAGCAGAGGCATCTGCATCCGCTCGGCGAACGCGGCAACATCGACCTTCCCGTCGACCAGCGTCCCGGCCGGCAAGGGCACGCACACGTCTTCACGACAGGCCCCCACGCCCTTGACCAACCAGCCGGTCTCGCGCTCCAGGGTTGCTACCGGGACCCGCAGGGTGTCCGTGATCATGAGACGGAGGCTAGCGTCGGCGGCGTGGACCTGCCCGACGGACTCCTCGCAGTCGTCAAGCGCGACTGCCCCACCTGCGTGCACGTCGAGTCGGTGCTCGTCGATCTCGCCGGACGCGCCGAGCTCACGGTGGCCACCCAGGACGATGCCGGCTGGCCGCCGGGGGTCACCCGTTTCGATGACACCGAACTCGAGCTGAGTTGGACGCTCCAGGTCCACACCGTGCCGACGCTGTTGCGCATCGTGGACGGCAAGGAGGTCGCCCGCGTCGAAGGCTGGCTCCGCTCGCAGTGGGAGGAGCTCACCGGGCTCGATGGGCTGGGCAAGGACATCGCCGACCACCGTCCCGGCTGCGGTTCAAAGTCGGTGGAGTGGGGGGTCGAGGAGGAGCTCGACCGCAAATACGGCGGCGGTGTGTTGCGGTCCCGCCAGGTCCAGCTCGCCGACCTGGAGGACGACATCGAAGCCGCGTACGACCGGGGTTGGACCGACGGGCTGCCGGTCGTGCCGCCCACTGAGGCGCGGGTGCTGCGGATGCTGACTGGCACGACCCGCACCCCGGACGAGTTCGTCGCGATCGTGCCGCCTGACCTCGTGCCGTGCACGGTCGAGAAGGTCGCTGTCAACGCCGTGCTGGCTGGGTGCTTGCCCGAATACCTTCCCGTCGTCCTGGCCGCGGTCGAGGCGGCGTGCACCGATGCCTTCAACGCGCACGGACTGCTCGCAACGACCTACTTCTCCTCCCCAGTGGTGGTGGTCAACGGACCGATCGCCAAGGCGATCGGCATGAACGGCGGGACCAACGCGCTGGGGCAGGGCAACCGAGCCAACGCCACCATCGGGCGCGCGCTGCAACTGGTGATCCGCAACGTCGGCGGTGGGCGACCTGGCGAGGTCGACCGGGCGACCCTGGGCAACCCGGGCAAGTACACGTTTTGCTTTGCCGAGGCCGAGGAAAACTCGCCGTTCGAGCCGCTGCACGTCAGCCTGGGGGCCGCCGTCGGGTCGAGCGCAGTAACGCTTTTCGCCGGCTCTGGCGTCACGCCGGTGGTGGACCAACTCTCCCGTACGCCGGAATCGTTGGCCCGTACGTTTGCCGCAGTCCTGCGTACGGTTGCCCACCCCAAGCTCGCGATTGCCTTCGACGCCATGCTCGTCCTGAGCCCGGAGCATGCCCGCGTCTTCCTCGACGCCGGTTGGGATCGCGCCCGACTGCTCGCCGAACTCGAGCCGCTGCTGCAACTTTCGCCGGAGGAACTACGCCGCGGCAGCGGGGGTATCGACGAAGGGATGCCGCCAGGCCTCGACCTGGCACCGCTACCGAAATTCCGCCCCGGCGGACTCCTGCTCGTCCATGCCGGCGGAACGGCGGGGATGTTCTCCGCTGTCATCGGCGGCTGGGTGAGCGGCGAATCCGGAAGTCAACCCGTCACCCAGGAGCTGTGATGCGCGTCGTCCTCGACCCCACGTCCGAGCGCAACCCCGCAAGCCGCCAGCTCAACCCTCGACCTGCGTCACTCACAGGGCTGACTGTCGGCCTGCTCGACATCAACAAGGCGCGCGGCGACGTCTTGCTCGATCGGCTCGAGGAGTTACTGCAGGCCGACGGCATCGCGACCCGTCGCTATCGCAAGCCGACCTTCGCCAAGCCCGCGCCGGTCGATCTGCGGCACCGGATCACCACCGAGTGTGAGGTGGTGATTGAAGCCCTCGCCGATTGAGGCAGTTGCACGTCGTGCAGTGTGCACGACATCGCTGACCTGGAAAGTCGAGGCCTGGTAGGGGTTTTCCTCGCGAGCACGGAGTTCGCCCAGGCTGCTCTGGCGCAGTCTGCGGCCCTCGGATTCCCTGCCGCGCACGTCCTGGTTCAGCACCCGATCCAGGACCGTACGGACGACGAGGTGCGGGCGCTCGCTGACGCCGCCTACCCCAAGGTGATCGCGGCGCTCACGTCCGGCTGATGGCGACGGTCGTTAGCGAAGGTGCGTCTCGAGGAAGCCAAGAGTGCGGGCCCATGCCTCGTCCGCTGCTGCAGCGTCGTACATCGAGGGGGCGTCCCAGTTACTGAAGGCATGGCCAGCGGCGTAGCGATGAAACGCCACGTGCGGCTTGGCCGCGACGGCCCGCTCGACCTGATCGATCTTCTCCGCCGGGATAAAGGGATCATTGTCGCCGTAGTGAAACAGGACCGGGCACTCGAGGCGGTCGACCTCCCCGAGCAGATCGTTGATGATCGACCCGTAATAGGGGACCGCGGCATCGGGGCCTCGACCATCGACCCGGCTGCGGGTGGCGGCGAGGTAGGCCAACCCACCGCCCAGGCAGAAGCCCATGGCGCCGACTTTGCCGGTGCACTCGGCCAGCTGCAGCAGGTGCTCGTGACTGGCCTGGATGTCCTGGGCGCCGAGGTCGAGGTCGAACTGCTGCGCCATGGCGATCGCGTCACCAAAGCCCGACTCATCCTTGCGTTCGAACCGCGGCTGGATGCGCCAGAACATGTCGGGCACGAGCACGACAAAGCCCTGCGCCGCGAGCCGATCGGCCAGGCCTCGCATGTTGTCGTTGATCCCGAAGATCTCCTGGAACAGCAAGATGCCTGGCCCTCTGCCACCTTCCGGTGTCGCGCAGTAGGCCTCAAAGGACCCCGTACCGTCGGATGCCGCGATGCTCTCGTACCGATTCACGCGCGGGACGATACGCCGACCGAGCCCCAACCTGCGTGGACCCCGCAGCCAGGACCTGACAGGCTCGGCCCATGAGCTCCGCGATGGACTTGCTGGCCGGCATCGACGTCATCGACCCGTACCCGCTGTGGCAGACGCTGCTCGATGGGCCGCCACACGTCGCCGAGGACGGCTCCTTCGCTCTGGTCACGTCGTTGGCGCAGTGCGCCGAGTTGTTGCGTCATCCGGCCATGAGTTCGGATCACCGCAACTCCAACCACTTCAAAAACGTACGACTGCCGACGCTCACCCCAGAGGACATCCAGAGGTTCGAGCGTCGCGAGGTGTTCCTCTTCCGCGACCCACCAGTACACACCCGGCTGCGCAAGCTGGTCTCCAAGGCCTTCACCGCGCGCACGGTCGAGCAGTTGCGGCCGTTCATCGAGAAGCGCACCGACGAGCTCCTTACCGCCGCGGCCGACCGGGGTCGCCTCGAAGTCGTCGCCGATCTCGCCTACCCGCTCCCCGTCGCCGTCATCAGCGAGATGCTCGGCGTCCCGCACGAGGACCACGACCGGTTCGCCCGGTGGTCGGCGGTCCTGGCCAAGGGTCTTGACAGCCTGATGAGTGAGCCGGACCCCGCTGAGCGGGCCGTACAGATGCAGGCTGGCGATGACTTCCGCGACTACTTCACCGAGCTCGCCGAGCAGCGGCGCGCCGAGCCACGTGATGACCTCATCAGCGCCCTCGTGGTCGCGGAGGAGGCGGGTGACCGCCTCACGATGGACGAACTCACCAGCACCGCGCTGCTGCTGCTCATCGCCGGCCATGAGACGACCGTCAGCCTCATCGGCAACGCCATGCTGGCCCTGCTGCGCGTGCCCGGCCTCCTCGACCGAGTGCGCGCGGACCCGTCCCTCGCGGAGGGGCTGATCGAAGAGGTCTTGCGCCTGGACCCACCCGTACAAATGACCATGCGTACGGCGCTGGAAGACCTCGCGTTGCCCGGCGGCACCCTGCGCGCCGGCGGGACAGCCGTGCTGCTCATCGCCGCAGCCAATCGCGACGGGGAGACTTTCGACGATCCGCTCGCCTTCGATCCGGAGCGAAGAGACACCCGGCACCTCTCGCTCGGCGGTGGCATGCACTTCTGCCTGGGTGCACCCCTCGCCCGGCTCGAGGGCCGCATCGTGATCGCCGAACTGGCTCGGCGGCTGGTCAACCCCCAACTGGATCACCTGGAATACCGAGAAAATCGCGTCCTGCGCGGCCCCAGCAACCTGGTCGTCGGCTACGACGAGCTGCGGGCCTGAGCGCGCGGCTTCGGACGAGTCCCCGTACGGTGCAGCGTATGGACTACACCCACCTCGGCAGGGCCGGCCTGCGCGTCTCGCGACTGTGCCTCGGCACCATGAACTTTGGACCTCAGACGACGGAAGAGGACTCCCATGCGATCCTCGACGCGTCCCTGGAAGCCGGGATCAACTTCGTCGACACGGCCAACGTCTACGGCTTCCGCAAGAAGGGCGAGGGCTGGACCGAGCAGATCGTGGGCGACTGGTTCGCCAAGGGCGGGGAGCGCCGCGAGAAGACGGTCCTCGCGACCAAACTGTACGGCGGGATGGGTGACTGGCCCAACCAGACTTTCCTGTCCGCCCTGGCGATCCGCCAGCAGTGCGATGCGTCGCTGAAGCGGATGCAGACCGACTACATCGACCTCTACCAGATGCACCACATCGACCGCGAGGCGCCGTGGGAGGAGGTCTGGGAGGCCTTCGACATCCTCAAGCAACAGGGCAAGATCCTGTACGTCGGCAGCTCCAACTTCCCCGCCTGGGGCATTGCCCAGGCCAACGAGCGGGCCGCACACCGCCACTCGATGGGGCTGGTCTGCGAGCAGAGTTACTACAACCTGATGAAGCGCACCGTCGAGCTCGAGGTCATCCCGGCTTGCGAGCAGTACGGCGTCGGGCTCATCCCCTGGTCGCCGCTCAACCGCGGCCTGCTCGGCGGCGTTCTGCGCAAGGCGAAGGAGGGACGCACGGCAGGTGAGGCCACCCAGAAGCTGGTCGAGGAGCACCGCCCGGCGCTGGAGGCCTACGAAGCTTTCTGCGACGAGTTGGGCCACGACCCGGCTGATGTCGGACTGGCCTGGCTACTCGCCCAGCCCGCGGTCACCGCGCCCATCGTTGGACCGCGCACCATGGAGCAGCTGACCGGCGCGCTCCGTGCCCTGGACATCACCCTCGACGAGTCGGCGCTGAAGCGCCTGGACGAGATCTTCCCGGGTCCCGGCGGCACCGCGCCGGAGGCTTACGCCTGGTAGGTCGTCAGCGCCAGCGCGGGTCGTTGATCTCCCAGATCATCGGCGTGAGGTAGTCGTCCGGATCCTGCACCCAGTGCAGGACCGGGCGTCGCGCGGCGGGGATCCGACTCAGTTCGTCGACGACGTACGGCCGGTAGAGCTCGCCGCGGGTGGACAGCCCTGGCAGCCAGTTGTCGTGGTGACCGGGCACGAGCTCCTGCGGTCGAAGCGCCTCGACGACCAGCCGGAAGTCGCGGCCACCGTTGGTGATCTGCCCAAAGCCCTGCACCGAGGCGACCTCCACGTCCGTCTTCGGCAGCGACCGGATCGCGTCATAGACCTTGGGCGCAACTTCCTTGTTGGGGCCGCTCGTGTCGTGCATCGCGAGCGTGAAGCGCCCGATCTGCAGGTGGTAGAGCAGATCGCCGTTTTCCTTGTCCGTCTGGTGCGTGCCGAGGAACGCAACGTCCCGGGGGGTGGGCGGGTGGTTGGCGATCACCGAGAAGTCATTCGGGGGGACGAGCGGCTGGTGCAGGCCGCCCTTGTCGCTGGGGTCCGGGGCCTGCGCTCCGCTGTGCACGACGGTGACCGTCGTCGCCTTGACCCCGGGGATCAGCTTGGGATGGCTGATCGTTCCGTACGCGGCACCTCTCGGGGAGGCGGCGATGCAGGCAACCGACTGGTCCTGGTAGGTGGCGGCAGCTTGCGCGCGGACCTGGTCGCAGTGCTCGGGCGTCCCGACCAGCGTCGCGCCGGACTCGTGCACGATTTGCGCAGCATCCGCCGCGTGGTCGAAATGGCTGTGGCCGATCATCACCAGCTCGGGCTTGAGGCCGGCCAACTCGCCCGGGTCGGCAGGCACGTAGCCCGAGTGCTCGCCGCGAGCTACCCAGGCGTCGAACAGAACGACGTGCCCGTTGATCGCCGCGGCGTACGTCATCACGCTGGCCCAGGTCAGGATGACCACGTCCTTGCGGACCGCGCCAGTGCGGGCGTCGACGTTGGCGGTCCCGAAAAACTTCTGCCGCAACGCCACGGTGCGCCCATCCCCCGCGGGCGCGGGAGCGGCTGCGGTCGCCGTACCAGCGAGCACAACGGCGCCGAGAGCAGCAGTACTCACGAGGGCACGGATCGGTCTACGCATGAGCAATGATTCGACGTCTTGTAGGTCGGATCCTGCTCCGCGCCACAGGTCAGTCGACGAGCGCCTGGACCTCCTGCTCGACCAACTGCTCCTGGACATAAACGTGCACGTGAGGGCGGCCCCGCCGTAGGTGCGCGGCGTAAGTCAGACCACGGGTGCGGCCGAGCCACCAGGTGCCGACCACTGCAGTCAGCGCGCAGACCAGCCCGCCGACGACGAGCGAGGCACGCGGTCCGTAGGTCTCCGCCAGCAGTCCGACCAGAGGGGCGCCGACTGGTGTACCGCCGAGAAACACCAGTACGTAAAGCGCCATCACGCGGCCGCGGACGTGCGCCTCGCTGCCGAGCTGCACCAGGGAGTTAGCTGTGGTGGTGAAGGTCAACACCATCGCGCCAGTCGGGATGAGCAGCAAACCCATGGTCCAGAAGGTCGGGGCCAAGCCAACAATCGCCTCGAGCAGCCCGAAGGCGAAAGCCGCCGCCAGCATCGTGCGGGCGCGCGGCAATCCTTCGCGGCGAGCGCTCCGTAGCGCGCCCATCAGTGACCCGACGGCGAACAGGGACGTGAGCAGCCCGAAACTGCCGGCATTGGTGTGGAACACCTGCTTGGCTACCAGCGCCAGGGTGATCTGAAAATTGAGCCCGAAGGTCCCGATCATGAAGACCATGACCATCGGAACGAGCAACTCCGGACGAGCGCGTACGTAGCGCAGCCCCTCCATCACCTGTCCAGGTCCCCGGGCCGTACGCCTGGCGGGGAGTAACTCCGACGTACGCATCAGCGCCAAACCGACGAGGACAGCCACGAAGCTCAGCGCGTTGCCGACAAACACCCAACCGGTGCCGACGGCGGTAATGGCTAGCCCCGCAACAGCAGGTCCGATGATCCGCGCCGAATTGAAGGTCGCGCTGTTGAGGCTGACCGCGTTAGGCAGGTCTGCGGGTCCGACAATCTCGGACACAAAAGCCTGCCGCACGGGGGTGTCGACGACGCTGGCCAGCCCGAGGGCGAAGGCAAGCGCATAGACGTGCCACAGCTCGACAACTCCGGTCAGGTCCAAGATGCCGAGCACAAGCGCCAGAACTCCCATGGCGGCCTGCGCCCCCATGAGCAGCCGGCGCTTGTCGTATCGGTCGGCGAGTAACCCGCCGTAGAGGCCGAACAGCAGTACCGGCAAGAACTGCAGCGCCGTAACGATGCCGAGGGCGATGCCGGGGTTGGGGGCGATGAGCAGAACGAGCCAGTCCTGGGCAACGCGCTGCGCCCACGTACCCGAGTTGGAGACAACCTGACCCACCGCGAAGAGCCGGTAGTTGCGAATGCGCAGCGACCGGAAGGTCTGGGACAGGTTGGGGCTCACGCGCCAGCCAGCCGCTCGAGGATGACGGCGGCCTCGCGCAGCGTGGCCAACTCCTGCGGCTCCAACGCAGAGAGCTGCTGGGAGAGCCAGGCCTCACGACGGCGGCGGTCCTCGGCCAGCAGCGCCTTGGCCGCCGGCGTGACGGACAGGAGTACCTGACGACCGTCGGTCGGGTGCGGGGTCCGGGTGATCAGCTCGCCGCCCTCCAGCGAAGCCACCAACCGCGTCATCGATGGCGGCTGGACCTTCTCGTGATCGGCGAGCTCGCGCGGGCTGAGCTGCCCGTGCCGCTCCAGCGTCGACAGCGCAGCGAGCTGGCTCAGCGTCAGCGACGTGTCCGCACGCTGCAGCCGCATGCGACGAGCCAGCCGCATCACCGACAGGCGCAAGGCACTAGCAAGTGCGGTGTCGGCGACGGTAGGCATATCGTTAGCCTAACTCATTACCCTGGCTAACGACAACCTCGTTGCCTCACCGTGGAACCAGATGCATCCACCTCCGGGGGCCCGGCCCCCACTGGGGCGTGACACGCCGTGGGTGGATGCATCCGGTTCCGCAGGGCAGGCGGGCTAGCCGACGAGCGCGTCCTGGATCGGATTGATCCCGAAGTAGAAGATGAATAGCGCGGCCACGACCCACAGCAGCGGGTGGACTTCGCGCCCCTTGCCCTGCGTCACCTTGAGTAGGACGTAGGACACGAACCCGGCACCGATGCCGTTGGTGATCGAGTAGGTGAACGGCATCAAGACGATCGTCAGGAACGCCGGGATCGCGATCGCGTAGTCGTCGAAGTCGATGTTCTTGACCTGCGTGATGAGCAGGAACCCGACGATGACGAGCGCGGGCGAGGCCGCCTCGAACGGCACGATCGTCACCAGCGGAGTGAAGAACAGCGCGAGGAGGAACAGCCCTCCGGTTACCAGCGAAGCGACCCCCGTCCGGGCGCCCTCACCGACGCCAGCTGCCGACTCGATGTACGTCGTGGCACTGGACACCGAAGCGGCGCCACCGGCAACGGCGGCCAGCGAGTCGACGAACAGCACCTGCTCCGCCCCCGGGAGTTGGCCCTCCTCGTCGAGGAGCCCCGCCTCGGCGCCCACCCCGACGATCGTGCCCATCGTGTCGAAGAAGTCGGCCAGCATCAGCGTGAACACGAGCAGCACCGCGGCTACCACGCCCACCCGCTCGAACCCGCCGAACAGGGAAAAGTGGCCAAGGAGCGAAAGGTCCGGACTGGCGACCACATCGGTGGGGATTTTGGGGACGTTGAGCTGCCAACCGGACGAGTTGATGATCGGCGGGTCGCCCGGGATGAACGACGCACCTTCCTTGGCGATGGCCTCGACGATGATCGCGAAGGCCGTGGTGATGACGATGCCGAGCAGAATCGCGCCCCGCGTACGACGGGCGACGAGCACCGCCGTGAGCAGCAGCCCGACGACAAAGACCGTCGTCGGCCAACCACGCAATTCCCCCGTCGCACCGAGCTGGACCGGCACCGGGCCGACGTCCGTGCGTCGGACGAAGCCGGCGTCGACCAGGCCGATCAGGGCGATGAACAGGCCGATGCCCACGCTAATCGCGGTCTTGAGCTCGGGCGGGATCGCGTGAAACACCGCCGTCCGAAAACCGGTCAACACCAGCACGGTGATGAGGATGCCCTCGAGGACCACGAGCCCCATCGCGTCGGCCCAACTCATCTCCGAGGCGATCGAGAAGGTCACAAAGGCGTTGAGCCCCAGCCCGGTGGCGAGGGCAAACGGGTAGCGACCGACGACCCCCATCACGATCGTGAGCACTGCAGCAACGAGCGCCGTGGCCGCTGCGACGGTCGGGATGCCGAGCACCCGTCCATCGGCGTCCGCCACCGTGCCGATGATGAGCGGGTTGAGCACGACGATGTACGCCATCGTGAAGAAGGTCGCGAACCCACCGCGGACTTCGCGCTGGAGGGTGGACCCTCTTTCGGTGATCTTGAAGTAGCGGTCAAAGCCGTTGCGCGGCTCGCCGGTCTGCGGGGTGGCGGTGTCGACATCGGTCATGCCTGGAACGATGGCAGAGCCGACACGGCCGTACGGGGATGCGCGCCGCGTAGCCTGCGAGGCGTGAAGCAGCCCAGGCGACCGGATCCGGAGCCGCTCGAGACCGACGACGTGAAGATCGTCGGCGGCCTCACGGCGCTGTGGTTGCTAGCGCTCGTCGTCCTCACCGTGCTGCGGATCGCTGGCGGAGACATCCGCACTTGGTGGATCGTGATGTGCGCCTGCGGCGTCGCCCTAGGAGTCGTCGGCGTGCGCTACTGCCAGCG
>JBKJLP010000035.1:0-2671 GCA_046596735.1 Mycobacteriales bacterium
CGCACGCTGCGTTACCTGCGCGGCGGGCACGTGGACGGCGTCGTCGTCGTCTCCCACCACCGCGACGACGTGCTCGCGGAGGCGCTGCACCGCTCGGGTGTGCCCTCCGTCTACGTCGGGC
Source organism: Mycobacteriales bacterium (assembly GCA_046596735.1). Taxonomy (GTDB): domain Bacteria; phylum Actinomycetota; class Actinomycetes; order Mycobacteriales; family SCTD01; genus RYN-124. The sequence continues at coordinate 122 of JBKJLP010000035.1, forward strand.
GGCCGTTCGGCGGCGGCGACCACGTGCACTACGTCGACGTCGACAACACCGGGGGCGGACGGATGGCCACCGAGCATCTGCTTCGAATCGGTCGTCGCCGGATCGGCACCATCGCCGGGCCCCAGGACATGTCCGCGGGCCTCGACCGGCTGGCCGGCTGGTCGGCTGCGCTCAGCGATGCCGGACTGGCGACGGATGCCGTCGAGTTCGGAGACTTCACCACCACCGGCGGCGCGCTCGCGGCGGCGCAGCTCCTGGTCAAGTACCCCGACATCGATGCCCTTTTCGTCGCGTCCGACCTGATGGCCGTCGGCGCGATGGAGGTGCTGGCACATGCCGGGCGACTGGTGCCGGGCGACGTCGCGCTGGTCGGCTACGACAACCTGGGCGCTGCGAACACCACGTCACCCACGTTGACAACGATGATCAACCCCGTGCTCGCGATGGCCCGCACCGCCGGGGAGATGTTGATCGATCTGCTCGCGGGCAAGAAGGTTGACACGGCTCCGGTCATCTTCGCCCCCGAGCTGGTGATCCGCCTCTCTACCTAGGGGAGAGACGCGTCGCTTCATGTTCTGCTCTGCCATTTCGTATCTGGCACCTGGCTAGCGTGCATGTGGCGGCCACAAAGCGTGCCCATATGTGCACGGCAGGTCAACCGCTTTCTGCCAGTGTGGCCCCGGTTAAGCCTCGCTCACTTCCTGATTCGCGCAATCTGTCCCATAGATTGTGTAGAAACGTGCAGTTGTACTGAGCATTTGCGCTACACTCACCATATGCAACGCAGACAGAGACTGAATCAGATCGTCTCGGCGGTGGTCGAGAGGGGGACTCTTGACGTCGTCTCGCTCGCCGAGCGGTTCGCCGTCTCGCAGGCAACGATCCGGCGTGATCTTGAGCTGCTCGAGAAGCAGCGGCTGGTCAGCCGGACCCATGGCGGGGCGACGACCCACGCGGCGTTCAACGATCTGCCGCTCAACTACAAGACCGCACAGGATCTGACCGAAAAACGGCGTATCGCCCAGCACGCCCTGCAGTTCCTCGGCTCGGCACGGGTCATCGGACTGACCGGCGGCACGACGGTGACGGAGTTCGCCCGGCTCTTGCTGGACCGAACCGGGCTCACCGTTGTCACCAACGCGCTCAACATCGCCACCGATCTCGTGGCCAACCCGGGGTTACGGGTGTTTGCCGCCGGTGGAGAGGTGCGCAGCAGCAGCCAGGAGACCGTCGGTCCCACGGCAGAGAAGTTCCTCTCGGACTACAACGTCGACGTCTCATTCCTCGGAGTCGACGGTGTGGACGCGGTGGCGGGATGCACGAACTACGATCCGGTCGGGGCGCGGGTCAACGCCGTACTGCAGCAGCGAGCACGGTTGAACGTCGTACTTGCCGACGCCACCAAGATCTCGAGAGTGGCCCTGGCGCGCGTGTGCGCGATGTCAGACGTCGACGTGCTGATCACCGACAGCAGGGCTCCGCAGACCGCTCTGAACCAGATCCGGGAGCAGGGCTGCCGCATCGTCTGCGTGTGACCCGGGCCGCAGGCGCGAGCAGGGCACGCGGGAAGGTGACTCGCACCTGGCGATGATGCTCACTAATTGATCGAAAACATGCGTGTTAACTGTGCATACTTGTTCGATTGGTGCGCGACATGCATAATGTTTGCATGGTCAAAGTCACCGCAGCCACGTCTTCCAGGAGGCGCGAACTGTGACACGTCCACTGATGGACATGGTCCAACGACAGAAGCGGGGAGAGTCGGTGGGCCTGACCTCGGTCTGCTCAGCCCACCCGCTGGTTCTCGAGGCTGCTGTCCTGCAAGCCCGGGACACGGGCGGCCATGTCCTGGTCGAGGCGACGTCGAACCAGGTTGACCAGACCGGCGGCTACACGGGCATGCGCCCCGACGACTTCCGAGAGCTCGTGCACGGCATCGCCGGCCGATGTGGGCTGCCACTGGAGCGAGTAGTGCTCGGTGGCGACCACCTCGGGCCCAACCGGTGGCGGAGCCTGCCGGCAGAGGAGGCGATGCAGCACGCCGAGGTCCTGGTCGCGGCATACGTCGCAGCGGGTTTCACCAAGATCCACCTGGACTGCACCTTCAGCTGTGTGGACGATCCGACACCCATCACCGACGACCTGGCCGCGGACCGGGCTGCCCGGCTTATTCGGGTCGCGGAGGACACTGCCACGTCAGGCGGCCGGGTCAGCGAGCTCCGCTACGTCATCGGCACCGAGGTTCCCGTGCCGGGCGGGGCGCACGAGACCCTCGAGGAGCTCCAGCCGACCAGCGCCGGGGCCGCTCGAGCCACCCTGCGGCGCCACCGCCAGGCGGTCACCGAGCTCGGCCTGAACGACGTGTGGCCACGCATCATGGCTCTGGTCGTGCAGCCGGGTGTGGAGTTCGACCACCTGCGTGTCGTGGCCTCCCAGCGCGACCGGACGGCCGAGCTTCGCGAGGTGCTCGACGACGAGCCGCACATGGTGTTTGAGGCCCACTCGACCGACTACCAGACGGTGGAGGCGCTCACCGCCCTCGTGCAGGAC
>JBKJLP010000318.1:0-11609 GCA_046596735.1 Mycobacteriales bacterium
CGCAGCCGGCGCGAAGCGCTGGCTCGTAGGGGACAGACTCTCGGACGGAGCGGGAGCCACCTCCCGCTCCGTCCGAAACCTCAGGCCGGAACGGCGCGCGTCGCCTGGTGGGCGACGATCTTGCGCTTGACACGCTGAAGCGCGTTGTCGATCGTCTTCGTGTCGCACTCGAGCTCGACCGCCATCGTGTCGTACGACTTGCCGTCGAGATAGAGCCGCAGCGCGTCGGACTCGAGTGACGACAACGTGGTGCCGAGGCAGCCGACGAGGCTCTGGAGCTCCTCGGTCGAGATCACGCAGCTCGACGGATCGTTTGTCGACGGGCCGGGCAGCGCGTCACCGAGTGTGCAGTCGCCGTCACTCTCCTGCCCCGCCGGCGTATGGCTGAACGAGACGTAGGTGTTCAGCGGCGAGTGCTTGAACCGGGTTGCGGTCTTTATCGCGGTGATGATCTGGCGGGTGACGCACAGCTCAGCGAAGGCGCGGAACGAGCTTTGCATGTCGGGGTTGAAGTCACGGATCGCCTTGTAGAGACCGATCATCCCTTCCTGGACGATGTCCTCGCGGTCAGCACCGACGAGGAAGTAGGAGCGGGCCTTGACCCGGGCGAAGGCGCAGTACTTGTTGAGCAGTTCGGTCAGCGCACCCTCATCGCCGCTGCGCGCCGCCAGGACGAGGTCGTCGTCGGTCTGGCCGTTTTCGTTACGCCAGCGCTCGCGCACGGGGGCGGTCGCATGGACCTCGCGGTCGAGCTCCTCGATGAGGGCCTCGGCTTGCTCGATCTCCTTGCCCAGGCTCACCGGCTCAACGGTCTGCTCGACGACGACCGCTTCAGCGGCGTCCGGGACGACCTGCAGCAGGCGCGGGGCGGGAGCTTTCGTCGTACGGCGCACGCCTGCCCCTCTCTACCTGCCGCTGCCTCGGGTGGGCGGCGGGCGACCGGTACGGGGATGCCCGACCGGTTCGGTCCGTACAACGAGCCGACTGCCGTGGGGTAACGGCACGCCGAAGCGTCGCTATCCGGACATCATAAACCTTACGTGGCGTAAAACACAGGCGAACGCCAGCCGTAACAGACCGTGACGATTACGTCGTACGTCGACGGCGGGCGACTTCGGCGAGAGTGACGGCCGCCGCGATCCCGGCGTTGAGCGACTCCGTGCCCCCCGCCATCGGGATCGACACCGTGAGGTCGCAGGTGGCCGCGACGAGGCGCGAGAGGCCATCTCCCTCGGAGCCGACCACGATGACCAGCGGGTCGGTGGCGACCTGAAGGTCATCGAGCGCCACGCTGCCGTCACCGGCGAGGCCGACGACGAACATGCCGCCGTCCTTGAGCTCCTTGAGTGCCCGGACCAAGTTGGTCGCGCGGGCGACTGGCAGTCGCGCGGCGGCGCCGGCGGACGTACGCCACGCAGAGGCGGTCATGGCGGCGGAGCGACGCTCGGGGATCAGCACGCCCTGTGCACCGAACGCGGCAGCAGACCGGACGACCGCGCCCAGGTTGCGCGGGTCGGTCACGCCGTCCAGCGCCACCAGCAACGGTGCCGGGGCGGCGAGCGCCCGCTTGAGCAGATCGGACGGGTGGAGGTATTCGTACGGCGGGACCGTGAGGGCCAACCCCTGGTGCAGGGCGCGGCCGGTCATCCGGTCCATCTCCTGGCGGGTCATCTCCAGGATCGCGATGCCACTCTTGCCGGCCAGCGCGACGGACTCGGTAACCCGCTCGTCGGCGTCGAGGCCGAGGGCGACGTAGAGCGCGGTGGCCGGCACCTTGGCGCGCAACGCCTCCACCACCGGGTTGCGACCGACGACCGTCTCGGGCGCATCGTCGCCGGCCCGGCGGACCGGACGGGGCGTGCGCTCGCGCGGCGGAGCAGCGGTGCCCCCCGCTGCAGTACGGCGGGCGGTAGAGGCGGCCTTGCGGGATGCCGGGTGCTTGGTGCGCTCGACGGCCGGCGGGGTCGGGCCGCGGCCGGACAGCCGCTTCTTGTTCTGCCCACCGGAACCGACCGGCGCGCCCTTGCGGTGCGAGCCGGGCTTGGCGGCGCGGCCACCAGCGCCGCCACCACCGATCTTCTTGCCGCGGGGGGAGCCCCCGGAGGAGCCCCCGGACGAGGTGGTCATGACAGCCTCCATCGGACGCCGGCAGCGGTGTCCTCGAGAACGATGCCGGACGCCGCCAGCCGATCGCGGATGGCGTCGGCCTGGGTCCAGTCCTTACGGGTACGTGCGTCAGCTCGAGCTTCGACGGCCAACGCCACGAGGGCGTCGACGACGGGCGTCAACGCTCCCCCAGCGCTGGCCGGCCACTGCGCAAGCGGGTCAAGGGCGAGGACGGCAAGCATCCTGCGTACGACAGAAAGGGTCGCGGCCAGCGCCGGCAGCTCACCGGCGGCGAGCAGGGCGTTGCCGGAACGGACCCCGGAGTGGATCGTCGCGAGCGCCTGTGGAACCCCGAGGTCGTCGTCCAGTGCGGCGGCGAACTCGTCCCACGAAGCCTTGCTCAACTGCTCATCCACGGCGACGCCGTCGGTTGCGTCAGTGGCATTGCGGACGAACGTCTCGATCCGGCCGTAGGCCGCCTCGGCCTCGGCCGCAACCTGGTCGGACCACTCCATCGAGGAGCGGTAATGCGCCGCGCCCAGGCCGTAACGCAGTACCTGCGGGCGGACCGCGGCCAATGCCTGCTCGACCGTCACGGAGTTGCCGAGGCTCTTGCTCATCTTCTCGCCCCCACCGGCGTTGACCAGACCGTGGTGCAGCCAGGTGCGCGCGAAAGCGTGGCCGGCGCAGGCCGACTGGGCGATCTCGTTCTCGTGGTGCGGGAAGACCAGATCGAGCCCTCCGGCATGCAGGTCGAACTCCTCGCCGAGGTACTCCACCGCCATCGCTGAGCACTCGATGTGCCAGCCCGGACGGCCCGGACCCCACGGCGACGGCCAGGACGGTTCGCCTTCCTTGGCGGCCTTCCAGAGCGCGAAGTCGAGCGGGTCTTGCTTGGTGCCGGTGTGCCCGTGCGGGACGGCCTTGTCGCTGACCTGCAGCGCGTCGGTCGACTGGTTGGACAGTTGCCCGTACGACGGCGCGGAGCGCACCGAAAGGTAGACGTCGCCGCCGGAGGCGTAGGCGTGACCGCGGTCGATGATCTTGCTGATCAGCGTGATGATCTGCGGCAGGTGACCGGTGACCCGCGGCTCGACGGTGGGACGCAGCACGTGCACCGCGTCGTAGGCGTCATCGAAGGCGTGGGTCATCCGCGCCGACAGCGCCCACCACGGCTCGTCGTTATGCGCGGCGTCGTGGATGATCTTGTCGTCGACGTCGGTGACGTTGCGGACGAAGGTCACCTGCTGGCCACTCGCGAGCAGCCAGCGATGCAGAACGTCGAGCGCGACCGCGCTCCGCAGGTGGCCGACGTGCGGCGCGGCCTGCACGGTGGGTCCGCAGACGTAGACGCCGAGGTGCCCGGCGCGCAGCGGTTCGACGGGGCGAACCGCGCGCGTGCGGGTGTCGTACAGGCGCAGGCTCACCGCTCTAGGTTAGGCGGGCGCGACCAGGGCCGTCGCGATCGCGGCCAGGCCCTCACCGCGACCGGTCAGCCCGAGGCTGTCCGTCGTTGTCGCGGAGACGGATACGGGGGCGCCGACCGCCGCACTGAGCGCTGCCTCTGCCTCTGCACGCCGAGCCCCCAGCCGCGGGCGATTGCCGATCACCTGGACGGCGACGTTGCCGATGACGAACCCGGCCGCAGCGACCCGCCGTGCGGTCTCAGCGAGCAGGGCAGCGCCCGCAGCGCCGGCCCACTCGGGCTCGCTGGTGCCGTAGTTGCTGCCCAGGTCGCCCAAGCCGGCCGCAGACAGCAGCGCGTCGCAGGCGGCGTGCGCGGCGACGTCGCCGTCGGAGTGCCCAGCCAGCCCGGTCTCGCCCGCCCACAGCAACCCCGCGACCCAGCAGTCGCGGCCGTCCTCGTACGGGTGGACGTCGGTGCCGACGCCGACGCGCGGCAGACCGCTCATCGGGCGGCCAGCAGGGCTTCGGCGAGTTGCAGGTCAAACGGGCGGGTCACCTTGAAGGCCTCCTCGGCTCCGGGCACGGTCCGCACCGTACGGCCGAGGGCCTCGACGAGGGCAGCGTCGTCGGTCAGCGCGTCGGTCGCTGCTGCGTGCGCCCGCGCCAGGACGTCGCGCCGGAAGCCCTGCGGCGTCTGGACGGCGCGCAGGTTCGCACGGTCGACGGTGCACAGGACGTCGTCGCCGCTGACCTGCTTGAGGGTGTCGTGGACGGGGAGCACCGGGATGACCGCGTCGGCGCCGGCGGCCAGGGCGGCCAGCACCCGCTCGATCACCCCGACCGGTGTCAGCGCACGAGCGGCGTCGTGGACCAGCACTGTGTCGACGTCGTCGGGCAGCGCCGCGACGGCGAGCGCCACGGACTCCTGCCGCTCCACGCCCCCCGCGACGACCGTAACGTCGTAGGGCGCGAGCAGCGCGGTGACCTCTTCCAGCCGCTCGCCCGGCGCAGCCACGATCAGCGGCCCGATCTGAGCGCAGGCCCGCAGACCGCGTACGGCATGCACCAGCAGCGGCTCACCGGCGAGCAGCAGCAGGGCCTTGGGGGTCGCCTCACCCATCCGGGTCCCGCGTCCTGCTGCGGGCACAACGGCGGCGACGTTCACCGCGTCAGTCGATCACAACCGGGAGTCCGGAGGTCAGCTCGCGGCGGACCGGCGCGGGCGCACCGGCACGGGTGGGGCGTCCACGGGGCGGCCGAAGACGAGCCGTCCGTTGGCGGTCGTCAGCACGCTGGTGACGCGGACGGGTGCCACTTCGCCGATCCGGTCGCGGGCGCCTTCGACCACGACCATGCTGCCGTCATCGAGGTAGCCGACAGCCTGACCGGCTTCCTTGCCGGCCTTGGTGAGCAGGACCGGCACGTCGTCACCGGCGGCGACCGGAGCGCGCAGCGCGAGCGCCAGCGCATGCAGGTTGAGGACGTTGACCCCGGCCAGCGCCGCGGCCTTGGCGAGGTTGGTGTCCAGCGTGAGCAGCGCGGCGTCCCGGTCCAGGCAGATCCGGACCAGCTTGGCGTCGACCTCGTGGACGCCGGGCACGTCGAGCTCGAGGTGTTCGACCTGCACGTGCGGCTCGCGTTGGAGGGCCTCCAGGACCTCCAGCCCTCGGCGGCCACGCGAACGGCGCAGGTCATCGCCAGCATCGGCAAGCCCCTGCAGTTCGGCGAGCACGGGAGTCGGGACCAGGAGCGGGCCGTGCAGAAAACCAGCCCGTACGACATCGATGATGCGGCCGTCGATCGCGACCGACGTGTCCATGACCCGCGGCAGGGCGACCGCCGCCACGGGGCGCGGGCCAACTCCGGCCCGTTCGCCGAAGACGGCGAGGACGCCGTCCCGCTTGGCGGCACCGAGCACACACCCGAAGTAGCCGAACACCACGATGACGAACGCAAAGAGCGGCAGCGCAATGAAGTACTGCGGCAGGAAGAACACCGGCCAGGAGATGCCGGCTGCGAGCAGTACGCCGACGACAGTGCCCAGGGCACCGGCGATGAGCCGGTCGGCCGAGACGGTCCGTAGGCGAACGGTCGTGGTCGCCGCGGAGCGAGCCGTGACCCGGGCCACGAGCCCACCGAGGACGTAGCCCACGGCGGTACCGAGGACGAGGCCGATCGCCGCCGGGGAGAAGCCCGCGTAGGCCTCGTCGGCGTTACCGATCTCGAGCCCCACCTGGTAGCCCACGCCGCCGAAGAAGATCACCACGATGACGCGCAGCAGCTCGACAACCGCCGCCGGCGCGCGCGGCAGCCGGCTCGGCCGGGAGACAGGGGCGTCGCTCATGCTCGGTCTATCGGCAGGTAGTGCCGCCAGCAGAAGCAGACAGGCCGGCCGAAAACGGCCGGCCTGTCTGGGTGTGCACTGACTAGGAGGCGAGGACCTCGTCGAGGATGGCCTCAGCCTTGTCCTCGTTGGTGCCCTCGGCGAGCGCGAGCTCGCTGACCAGGATCTGGCGGGCCTTGGAGAGCATCCGCTTCTCCCCGGCGCTCAGACCGCGCTCGCGGTCACGGCGCCAAAGGTCACGAACGACCTCGCCGACCTTGTTGTTGTCACCGGACGCGAGCTTCTCGAGGTTGGCCTTGTAGCGGCGCGACCAGTTGGTCGGCTCCTCTACGGCCGGTGCGCGCAGCACCTCGAACACCTTGTCCAGACCGGCCTGACCGACGACGTCACGTACGCCGACGATCTCGGCGTTGTCGGCGGGCACCCGGACGGTCAGGTCGCCCTGAGCGACCTTCAGAACGAGGTAGATCCGGTCCTCGCCTTGGATGGTGCGGGTCTCAATTGCCTCGATAAGCGCTGCCCCGTGATGCGGGTAGACGACGGTCTCGCCAACTGCGAACGTCATGTGTGTAATACCCCTTCCGCTGTGGCAAGGATAACACGCTGTCACGACACCATGAGTTGCATCGTCGCAGGTCAGAGGGCACAAACCAGCCTTGACAAGCAGCCGCGCGGGTGCTCCGAGGGTGTCGCAGAAGACCGCGGATCGGGCGGGCGGATACTGACGCGTGGCCGGAATGAGCGCGTACCTCAGGGCCTGCCACCCGGAGCCGACCGCAGCCGTGACGGCACTCGCTACGGCCCTCGCCGTGTCCGCCGGACGAGGGCTCGGGTCGCTGGCCGTCGCTGGCGCGTTCCTGAGCGGTCAGCTGTCGGTGGGCTGGAGCAACGACTGGATCGATGCCGAGCGAGACGGACGGGCGCACCGGTCGGACAAGCCCACGGCCCGGCACGAGGTCTCGGCGACGTCCCTGCGCTCCGCGGCCCTGCTCGCCGCCGCCGCCTGCGTCCCCCTCTCACTGGCGATGGGGCTGTGGGCCGGGTTGCTGCACCTGCTCGCGGTCGCGGCAGCCTGGTTGTACAACGCCCGATTGAAGGCCACCGTGTTGAGCTGGGCGCCGTACGCCCTGGCCTTCGGCGCGGTCCCGTCGATCATCACGCTGGGCCTGCCCGGACACCCGTGGGCGCCGCTATGGGCGACCGTCGCGGGGGCCTTGCTGGGCGTCGGCGCGCACCTCGCCAACGTGCTGCCCGACATCGAGGCCGACCTCGCTGGCGGCATCCGCGGGCTCCCGCATCGGCTCGGTCGGCACCGATCGTCGGTGCTCAGCGCGCTCCTGCTGCTGGCCGCCACCGGCGCGCTGGTGTTCGGCCCGGGATCGCCCGGGATCGTTCGGGTGGCGGCGCTGGGAGTGGCGTTCGGGGTCACCCTGGCCGGGCTGCTCATCGGCCGCGAGGCAGCGTCGCGCGCGGCCTTCCGTGGGGTATTGGTGGTGGCAGCGGTTGACGTCGGACTTCTGCTGGCCTCGGGGTCACGTCTGACGTCAGGATGAGCAAGGATGGGCGCGTGCGCTCGACCCGTCTGCTGACCACCCTGACCGCGCTGTGCCTGCTGGCCACCGGCTGCGCCAGCACCTCCGCGCCGAGCGCTCCGGTGGCCGCGGCGAGCTATCACGGGGTCCAGCCCGCGCCGGTCCCCTCGCGGCCGTCGTACGTCCTGACCGACACCGAAGGCCAGCCGTTCGACTTCCTGGCCCGCACCAAGGGACGGCCGACGTACGTCTATTTCGGCTATACGCACTGCCCGGACGAATGCCCCACCGCCATGGCGGACCTCGCGGCCGCGCTGCGAAAGAGCTCCGCGGCCGAGCGCAAGGACGTGCAGGTGATCTTCGTGACCACCGACGCGGCGAGAGACACCGGACCGGTCATGCGCAGGTGGCTGGACCAGTTCTCCAGCGCGTTCATCGGGCTGGTCGGGACACCAGCAGAACTCGACGCCGCAGCCCGCGCCTCGGGTATCCCGGCCGGTCGCGTAGGGCCGTCACCCAGCACCCTGCCCGGTCGCCCCGACGAGCATGAGCACGAAGCGGGGACCTCGCCGCACGAGCACTTCGGACCCCTTGGATACTCTGTCGAGCACTCCGCAGTGATCTTCGCCTACGACGCCGCTGACCGGCTCCCGGTCGTCTACCCCGGTGGTGTCACTCCCTCGGACATCGCCGCAGACTTGCCGCTCCTGGCAGATCCGCCTCGTACGCCCTGACCGCCCCGCCCGACCGTTCACAGGAGTCCCGGTGCCCAGCCGCTCGCTCGTCCCGATCTCCCTCGCCGCCGCTCTCCTTGCGGTGGGTCTCGCCGGCTGCGGAGCAGGCCTTGATCCCGAGACCTACCGCGAGCGACCGACGGTGGACGCCGCACTCGCCTCGGTCGGCGAGCTGGATCTACGCAACGTCAGCATCAATCCGCCGCCCGCGGGTGATGCGGAGCTGCCCGCCGGTGGCACCGCCACCGCCCGACTGTCGGTCATCAACCTCGGCGAGCGTGCGGATCGCTTGGTGTCGGTGACGTCGCCGGCGGCCACCACCGTTGAGCTGCTCGACGCTGAGGGCGCCGTCGTCTCGAATGTGCCCATCGGGGGCCTGCAGGCCCTCGGGCCGCGCGACTTCACCGTCCGGCTCAGCGGCCTAATCGAGCCCCTGCGGCCGGGGCAGAGCGTGGACATGACGTTCACCTTCACCAACAATGGGCGCGAGACACTCCTTGTCCCGCTTCGGGTCTACACCGTTCCCGAGCCAGCGCCGAGCGAGGACCCCTTCCGCCACGAGGGCGCCGAGGGCTGACCCCCGTTTCGTCCGGCGAGCCGGACGGCCGTTGTCCGACCCTCGCCCTAGCGTCGGAGCATGTCGCGCCCCCTCGCTCGCCCGGCCGCTAAGGACCGTCCTGCGCACCGCTGCGGTGAGTGCGGTCTGACCGTCGCCAAGTGGCTCGGGCAGTGCCCGGAATGCCAGGCATGGGGCTCCATCACCGAGATCGGCGCCGTACGCACGTCGCTTGTCGCGGGGCCCGTGTCGGCTGCTGCCAAGCCCATCGCCGAGATCGACATTGAGGCCGCCCGGTCCCGACCGACCGGCATCGCTGAGCTTGACCGGGTGTTGGGCGGCGGCCTCGTCCCGGGAGCGGTCGTCCTGTTGGCTGGCGAGCCGGGAGTCGGCAAGAGCACCCTGCTGTTGGCTGCGGCCGCACAGGCCGCTGGCCCCGATACGGCCACGCTCTATGTCACTGGCGAGGAGTCCGCGGCTCAGGTCCGGCTGCGCGCCGAGCGGACAGGTGACCTCGACCCGCACCTGTGGCTGGCTGCCGAGACGGACCTGTCTGCTGTCCTCGCCCATCTCGACGCCGTCCAACCCAGCCTGCTGATCGTCGACAGTGTCCAGACCATGTCCACCAGCGCCGTCGACGGATCGGCTGGCGGCGTCACGCAGATCCGCGCGGTCACGTCGACTCTTGCCGCCGTGGCCAAGGAACGCGGGATCGCGACCATCCTGGTCGGTCACGTCACCAAGGACGGCTCGATCGCCGGACCGCGCATGCTCGAGCACCTCGTCGACGTCGTGCTGCACTTCGAGGGCGATCGACACTCGACCCTGCGGATGATCCGTACAGTCAAAAACCGCTACGGCCCAGCCGATGAGGTGGGCTGCTTCGCCCTGACCGGTTTGGGGATCGAGGGGATCGCCGACCCATCCGGGCTGTTCCTGTCCCGCCGCCCTGAGCCCGTTCCGGGCACCTGCGTCACCGTCACCGTCGAGGGACGCCGCCCGATGCTGGCCGAGGTGCAAGCACTTGTCGCCGAGACGCAGCTGGCCAACCCGCGTCGCGCCGTCAGTGGGCTCGACTCCGCCCGCGTCGCGATGGTGCTGGCTGTGGTCGATCGCCGCGGCGGCCTGCGACTTGGCAAGGCCGACGTCTACACCGCGACTGTGGGTGGTCTGCGCCTCACCGAGCCGGCGACCGATCTGGCTCTCGCGCTCGCCGTCAACAGCGCTGCCGACGATGAGGCGTTACCCACCGACGTCATCGCCCTCGGCGAGCTCGGGCTCTCCGGAGAGCTGCGGCCGGTGCCCGACCTGGAGCGCCGACTCGCCGAGGCGGCCCGGCTCGTGTTTCGCCGGGCCATCGTTCCGGCCGGATCAGCCGAACACCCGCAGATGCGCCTGTTCCCGGCCCGCGATCTCGGCCAGGCCCTTGCTGCCGTACGTAACCTCGGCGTCGCGCACATCGGCCGTCGGGTCGACCTGACCCTGGCCTGACTTCGCGCCCAGTGGTGCACAGTCGCGGCATGTCTCGAAGCCTGGCGCGTGCAGCGCTGTTCGCGCTCGTGGGAGTGGGGCTTCTGCTCCACTGGGTTCGGCAGTTGTCCGGCTGGCGCCCTCCGCTCGCCTCCAGCGATCCGAAGGTTGTTGTTGCCTTCACGGCTCTGCTCCTGGCGCTGGGGTTGGCGCTGTGGCAGTTCGGCGTGATGGTCGCAGTCCGACGGGTGCGTCGGGCCGCCGCCGTGCCAGGTGTTGCGGCGGCGGTGTGCGCTGTCACCAACGTGATCGAGGACGGTTTCGGGGTCGAGTCCGCGTTCTTCCTGTTCATCGCAGCGACGCTCGTGGTGCTGCTGGGGCAGTTCTGGCTAGCCGTGGTGGTGCTGCGTGCGACGGGCTCTTGGCTGTGCGGCCATTCCGGGGATCTCGGGATTGGCGCTGGCCGTCTATCCGCCGCTGGGCGGACCGTTGATGCTCTGTGCCTGGGGCCTGGCGGCGGTCTCGGCGTGCAGGACGAACGTCACCGGACCGACCACGCCCGCCGCGTAGACGGACCCGCGACCGCTGATACTGCCGGGTACTCGCACCGCCACGTTGCGGCTATGCCCGGAGTGATCAACCAAGCATCCGTTCTTTGCTGCCGAACTCACCCTCGCCTGTCCGATGGTGGCGAAGGCGAGCGGACGATGAACTGGCCTAAGCGTCACCGAAGCCGCTCGTTTGCCGAAAATCCTTTGTGGATAAGGGATTTTATCGCTGTCGCGTGATAGTCTTCGAACATGAGTTCGACTCTCGCGGTCCTTGATGCGGAGGTCGATGCGGTCGCGTCGATCCCGGTCGGGAGCCTGGGGGTCGCGCAGCTGCAGGACCTCATCCTGGCCACCTCCCGAGATGCCGCACGGCTGGCCGGGATCGCCTCACGAGCAGTCGCCGAGCTGCAAGCCCGCGGCGGGGGTTCGGTCCCGACGCGAGACGGTGGATCCTGCGCGCTGCCGGCGTGGCTGCGGGTCAACAACAACCTCAGCCCCGCCGCAGCCGGCAGCCGGGTGCACACCGCCGTCGCCCTGCGCGAGCTGCCACAGGTCACCGACGCCACCGTCGACGGGACCCTGACCCTCGAGCACGGGCGGGAGCTCGCGCGCCTGGTCGGCACGATCGACCCCGACCAGCTCCGCGCCAGCCAACCCGCGCTGATCGAGGTCGCCCGCCACGCCGACCCCACCGCGCTCGGTCACTACGTTCGACACCTGCTCGCGACCTGGTGCGAACCCGTCCTGATCGAGGACGAGACCACGGCGCAGGACCGCCGGTTCCTGCAACTCACCAACGGTCACAACGGCTCGTGGCGCGGCCGGTTCTCGCTGCCCGATGCGGCGATGGAAACCCTGCTGTCCGCTCTTGAGCCGCTGGCCCGCCGCGACGGCCTGTCCGACGAGCGC
>JBKJLP010000172.1:0-3061 GCA_046596735.1 Mycobacteriales bacterium
CCCTCCCGCTGGGCCAGCAGCCGATAGGCCGAAAGGATCTGCCGGTCGGTGACGGCCTGGATGTCGCCGCCGGACTCGTCGCGGGCGGCGAGCGCCTGTTTCCACGACGCGGGGTTGCCGATGCGGATCGCGGTAGCGATCGTCTGCGGCGCCACGACCGGCGAGCCGATGACGATGGGCGCAGCACCGGCGGCCTGGAAGCCCAGCATCCGCGGCGCGGTCGCCAACTCGGTGTAGCCCTTCCAGTAGGCCGTGATGTTGCCGGCGTTACCGACGGGGAGGCAGTGGACGTCCGGGGCGGCTCCAAGGACGTCAAAGATTTCGAAGGCCGCGGTTTTCTGGCCCTCGATGCGGAAGGGATTGACCGAGTTGACCAACGTGACCGGATAGTCGTCGGACAGTTCGCGGCACAGCGTGAGGCAGTCGTCGAAATTGCCCTGCACCTGCAGCAGGCGGGCCCCGTGCACCAACGCCTGCGCGAGCTTGCCAAGCGCGATCTTGCCGGCCGGCACCAGGACCGCGCAGGTCAGACCGCCCTTGGCCGCGTAGGCCGCAGCAGACGCGCTGGTGTTGCCGGTGGAAGCGCAGATGACGGCCCGGCTGCCCTCTTCGAGTGCCTTGCTGATCGCCATCGTCATGCCACGGTCCTTGAACGAGCCCGTGGGGTTGAGGCCCTCAACTTTGAGGTGGACCTCGCAGCCGGTCAGTTCGGACAGGTGCTCGGCGTGCACCAGCGGGGTGGCGCCCTCGAGCAGCGTCACCACCGGGGTCACCTCGGACACCGGCAAACGGTCGCGGTATTCCTCGATGAGTCCGCGCCAGCCAGCCCGTGCGGTCAGTGATGCGGTCACAGCTCCCCCTCGACGCGCATGACGGAGGCGACTGCCCGGACGCTGTCGAGTCCGCGCAGTTCCTCCACGACTGCTTGCAGTGCTGCATCGGTCGCGGTGTGGGTCACGACGACCAGGCTCGCATCCCCGGCGTGCCCTTCCTGGCGCACGGTGCGAATGGAGACATCGTGCGTCGCGAACGCGTTGGCCACGGCGGCCAGTACGCCAGCCTTGTCCGCGACGTCGAGGCTGATGTGATACCTCGTCACGATCTCGCCCATCGGGCGCACCCGAAGATCGGCGTACGACGACTCACCCGCGCCGCGCGCCCCCGACAGGGCGTTGCGCGCAACCGCTACCAGGTCACCCAGGACGGCGCTCGCCGTCGGTGAGCCTCCTGCTCCCCGGCCGTAGAACATCAACTGTCCGGCGCTCGCGCCCTCGACGAAGATCGCGTTGTAGGCCTCGCGGACCGAGCCCAGCGGGTGCGAGCGCGGGATCATCGCCGGGTGGACGCGGACGCCGACTGCGCCACCGTCCTTCTCTGCAATGGCCAGCAGTTTGACGACGCAGCCCATCTCCTTGGCGCTGGCGACGTCGGCTGCGGTTACCTCGGTGATGCCCTCGCGGTGGACGTCGGCTGCGGTGACCCTGGTGTGGAAGGCCAACCCGGCCAGGATGGCCGCCTTGGCTGCCGCGTCGAAGCCTTCGATGTCGGCAGTGGGATCGGCTTCGGCATAGCCCAGTGCCGTCGCTTCGTCGAGTGCCTCGGCGAAGCCCATGCCGGACTCGTCCATACGGGTCAGGACGAAGTTGGTGGTGCCGTTGACGATGCCCATCACACGGGTGATCTGGTCGCCGGCGAGCGACTCGCGCAGTGGTCGTAGCAGGGGGATCGCGCCAGCCACCGATGCCTCGTAGTAGAGGTCGGCACCGGAGGCGCGGGCCGCGGCGTAGAGCGTCGCGCCGTCCTCCGCGAGTAAGGCCTTGTTGGCCGTCACCACACCCTTGCCGGCTGCCAGCGCCGCAAGCAGGAGGGTGCGGGCAGGCTCGATGCCGCCAATGACCTCGACCACGAGGTCGACATCCGGCCGCGCGACCAGTGACGCCGCGTCCGTGGTGAACAGTGCGTCGTCGACCGGCAGGTCGCGTTGCTTTTGCAACCGCCGTACGGCAATGCGGGCGATCTCCAGGGGGGCGCCGATGCGCGCGGCGAGATCGTCGGCGGAGGAGTGCAGTAGGCGCACGACCTCAGCCCCGACGGTGCCGCAGCCCAGCAGGGCGACTTTGAGCGGTGCGACCATCTAGACCACCTTGACCGGATCGTGGACAGAGGTAGTGCAACAGGTGCAGGAGCGGCCCTCCGTGCGGGAGAGGGCGCGCAGTCGGCGCTTTGCCGTACGGATGGCAAAGACGCCAGCGACGAGTACGACTACCGCGTAGACGACCACCGGAACGGTCCCCGCGAAGCGCCATAACACCGACCCGAGCATCACGAGGATCCCCAGCAATGCAAGGAGAAACAGCGTCCCTAAACGACGCGGCACACGGATCACCGGGGTGCTCACCCGACGTCCAACCCGAGCAGGTCGTCTTCGGTCTCGCGGCGCACGATGATCCGCGCCGACCCGTCACCGACCGCGATGACCGGCGGTCGGGGCACGTGGTTGTAGTTGCTCGCCATCGAGCGGTGGTAGGCGCCGCTGGCCGGGACGGCGACGAGGTCAGCCGGGGCCAAGTCGGCCGGTAGCGGCACATCGTGGACCACGATGTCGCCGCTTTCGCAGTGCTTGCCGCACAGGGTGACGTTGGCCGGTTCAGCGGTGGACATCCGTGACGCGAGCAGCGCGGTGTAGCGGGCGTCATACAAGGCGGTTCTGATGTTGTCGCTCATGCCGCCGTCGACGCTGACGTAGGTGCGCAGTCCGGGCAGGACCTTCACCGTGCCGACCTCGTAGAGGGTGACGGTGCTCGGCCCCACCAAGGCTCGACCGGGTTCGACGGCAAGTCGAGGGACGGCAAGGCCCGTCGCTGCGCACTCGCGCTCGACGATGGCGCGCAGCCCAGCAGCGAACTCCGCCACCGGCATCGGGTCGTCAGCCGAGGTGTAGGCGATGCCCGTCCCGCCGCCCAGGTCGAGCTCGGGCAACTCGATCCCATGCTCGTCGCGGATCTGGGCGAGCAGGCCGACCATCCGGTGCGCCGCAAGGGAGAAGCCGCGGGTGTCGAAG
>JBKJLP010000038.1:0-3962 GCA_046596735.1 Mycobacteriales bacterium
GCGCAAGCCGAGCTGCTTGCCGGCCTCGCGAGTCAGCGGGTCGGCCATGAACTGCATCCCCAGGTCGCCGATCGGTTTCTTGAGGCGAGCGGCGGTCTCGGTCGGTGTCATGGGCGCTCCCAGAAGTCGGGTCGGACCTGGCCGGAGGCGACCAGGACAGCCGGTCCGGCGAGCTCGAGGTGATCGTCGGCGCGCCAGGTAACGGTGAGCCAACCACCAGGAACACCTACGGCGTAAGGAGTTCCGCGAGCTTCACCGGTCGCAAGCATGGTCGCCACGACGGCCGCGCAGGCACCTGTGCCGCACGAGCGCGTCTCGCCCACCCCGCGCTCGTGGACCCGCATCCGCAGCCGGGCCGGGCCACGTTGCTCGACGTATTCAACGTTGAGGTCCGTACGGCCCGGGTGCAGCTCACCGAGAGCATCGACCGAGGCGACCTGCACGACGGCGTGCGGGTTGCCCATGTCGACAGCGGTTGCCGCTTCGCCGTCGATGTTGATGGGCTCCCCGACGGTGGCGATGCCCATGTCGACGGTGACGTCGCCGGTGCGCGCAACGTCGACGTCCTTGATCCCGCCACGGGTGGCCAGCCGAAGATGGCCCGGCTCGGCCAGCCCGCTGTCGACGAGGTAGCGGGCATAGACGCGCACCCCGTTGCCGCACATTTGCGCGGCCGAGCCGTCGGCGTTGCGGTAGTCCATGAACCACTCGGCCTCGGCCTGGTCGGCGGCCTCCGCGACATGCGCGGTACGCACCACGCGCAAGATGCCGTCCGCGCCCAGACCTGCGCGCCGATCACAGAGCAACCGCACCTGCGCATCGGTCAACGACAACAGTCCGTCGACGTCGGGGAGCACGACGAAGTCGTTCTCCGTCCCGTGGCCCTTCACATAGTGCACCCGGCGAGCCTACGGCGGTCAGCCGATCAACTTTGGGCGCGCGGCACCGGCAGGGGTCGGGCGGCGGTCGCCGCGGGCTCGAGGGCGCCGCCCCGCCAACTCTGTCCCTGGGAAAGCATCCAGCGCGCCTTGTCCGCTCGCTGTGGGCCGGCAAACAGGAACCCGTGGGCGCGGTCACACCCGAGCTCGGTGAGTCTGGCGCCCTCGGCCCACGACTCCACGCCCTCGGCGACGACGTAGAGCCCACGGGCGTGCGCAAGACCGATCACGCTGGCGACGATCGTGTCGTCGTCGAGGTCGCTGCCGACCCCGCGTACGTAGCGCTGGTCGAGCTTCACCGCGTCGATCGGCAGGTCGTGAAGTGCCCCCAGCGTGGAGTACCAGGTGCCGAAGTCATCGACAACGAGGGTGATACCCGCTTCGCGTAGCGCACCCAACAGGGGCAGCGCGCGACTGCCGAGCATGGTGATGGCCCCCTCGGTGACCTCGATGCCGAGGGCGCCGGCGGGCAGGGCGTGCCGCTCGACGACGGCACGGACGGCGTCGACAAAGCCGGGATCCACCAGCTCAGAGGCGCTCACATTGAGCAACAGCGTGCGGACCTGGCCCGCGTGCTGCCAACGGGCAGCCTCGGCGGCACCCTCCTCCAGCACCCAGGCGCCGATCGGGCGCATCTCGCCACTGCGCTCGGCGAGGTCAAGGAACTCCAGCGGTGCCATGACGCCGTTGCGACCGTGGTGCCAGCGCAGGAGACCCTCCATGGCCACGATGGCGCCGGTCTTGAGATCGATCTCGGGTTGGTACAGCAGTTCGAGGCTGCCGTCTGTCGCGCATCGGTGCAGTGCGATGAGGTCCTCGGCGAGGAGAGTCGTTGCCGTCATGTCCCAGATTGTGCGCCGTTGGAGCCCGTTGTCCCATGGCCCACCGGGGCCCTGCGCCCTAGCCCGTCGGGACTACGCGGCTCCGCTACTTCAACGCAGACACGGCTAAGCCCTGCGCCAGCAGGTCGCCCTGCGGATCGATCCAGTTAATCCGGGGGTCCCGGCGAAACCACGCCCGCTGCCGCCGCACGAACCTGCGCGTCGCTGCCTTCGTCGCCTCGCGCGCTGCGTCCTCGGTCGTCTCGCCGGCCAGGTGTGCCAGCACCTGTGCGTAGCCCAGCGCCCGCGAGGCCGTCACGCCCTCACGCAGGCCAGCCATGTCGAGCGCCCGCACCTCGTCGACCAGGCCCGCCTCCCACATCCGGTCGACCCGTGCGTCGGTGGCGTCGGCGAGATCCGCCCGGTCGAGCCCGACGTACGCCGTCGGGTAGAGGGCGTCGTACGAGGTCAGCGCGCCGGGCATAGAGCCGGTGAGCAGCACGACCTCCAGTGCCCGCACGATCCGGCGCCCATTGGTCGGCTCCATCCGATCTGCGGCGGCAGCATCCAGCGCCGCCAGGCGGGCGTACAGAGCCAGCGCACCCCCGACCTCGAGCTCGGCCTCCAGCTCCGCCCGCAACGCGGGGTCCGTCCCGGGGAAGTCCATCGCGTCCAGGGCGGCACGGACATACAGACCCGAGCCGCCGACCACGACCGGCGTGACGCCGCGAGTGAGCAGGTCGTCCAACACCTCGCGAGCCCATGCCTGATAGGCCGCTGCGGTCGCGGTCTGGCGTACGTCCCAGACATCGAGCAGGTGATGCGGCACGCCCTGCCGCTCTGCCACGGACAGCTTGGCGGTGCCGACGTCCATGCCGCGGTAGAGCTGCATGGAGTCAGCGTTGACGACCTCGCCGCCCAGCTGCTGAGCCAGCGCGACGCCCAGATCAGACTTGCCCGTGGCGGTGGGCCCGACGACGGCGATGACCTGTGGCTGCACGCCGCGGACCCTACGTGCCTCGCCGGCAACGATCACTGCCCACAGGGCCGGGCTCACTCACAGTGATCGTAGCCGGGTAACCATCGGGTCACAGGTCGGCTGTCCTCGGCTTTCCCCTATAGGTTCGGTCGATGGTCGATGCCGGACAACCGCTGGTCGCGCTGCATGGGGTCCAGAAGCGCTTCGGCGACCTCCATGCCCTGAGCGACATCGAGCTCGAGGTGCAGCCCGGCGAAGTGGTCGTCGTCATCGGGCCGTCCGGCTCAGGCAAGTCCACCCTGTGCCGCTGCATCAACCGGCTCGAGACCATCGACGGCGGCGAGATCCGCATCGGGGGCGAAGTGCTTCCCGAGGAGGGAAAGGATCTGGCGCGGCTGCGGTCCGAGATCGGGATGGTCTTCCAGTCGTTCAACCTGTTCGCCCACAAGAGCATCCTCGACAACGTCACCCTCGGCCCGATCAAGGTGCGCGGCGCCGGCCGCAAAGAGGCTGAGCAGCGGGCGCAGGAACTGCTGGACCGAGTCGGCATCGGCAACAAGGCCTCCTCCATGCCGGCGCAGCTGTCCGGCGGCCAGCAACAGCGGGCCGCGATCGCTCGTGCGCTCGCCATGGACCCCAAGCTCATGCTGTTCGACGAGCCGACGTCCGCGCTGGACCCGGAATTCATCCGCGAGGTCCTCGACGTGATGACCGGCCTCGCGCAGGACGGGATGACGATGATCGTCGTGACCCACGAGATGGGCTTCGCCCGCTCCGCCGCGTCCCGCATCGTCTTCATGGACCAGGGTCGGATCGTCGAGGACACGACCCCCGAAGCCTTCTTCACCGCCCCCGAAAGCGAACGAGCACGAGATTTCCTGGCCACGATCCTGACCCACTAGGCCGACCGCACCAACCACCGGAAGGACCAACGTGACACCGCGCACCCGCACCCGCTTCGCCGCCACGCTGGCGGCGCTCGCCCTTGCCGCCACCGCGTGTGGAGGTAGCAGCTCCGGCACCTCGTCGAGCGGCGAGCAGCCCAGCTTCGCCGCAGGCTCGACCATGGACCGGATCCAGAAGGCCGGCGTCCTGAAGGTCGGCACCAAGTTCGACCAGCCGCTGTACGGCGAGAAGGGCCTGTCCGGCGACGTCGAGGGCTTTGACGTCGAGATCGCCAAGATCATCGCGGACGAGATCGGCGTGAAGCCCGACTTCACCGAG
>JBKJLP010000049.1:0-6136 GCA_046596735.1 Mycobacteriales bacterium
CCGTACATGGGCCTGGACACCCCCCGGGACGTCCCAGGTGTAGGGGCAGACGATCCCGATCCTCATGGCCGCGGCTCCAGATCGTCGAGCCACAGCCGCTGCAGCATGTGCCAGTCAGCGGGATGCGCAGCAATGCCCTCGGCGAACCGGTCAGCCATCGCCTGCGTCATGGTCGCGACGTCCGTGGGCGGCACCTCGTCGTAGAAGGTGATGAGCCACCCGTCCCGGCGGAAGGCGAGGTGGACCGGGACGAGAGCCGCGCCGGTGCGCAGGGCGAGCGACGCCGGTCCCGCGGGCATCCGCGCCGTCGCACCGAAAAAGCGCACGTCGACGCCGCGCGGGGTGAGGTCACGATCCGCCAGCAGGCAGACTGCTCCGCCGGCCGAGAGCCGCTCGGTGAGTACGTCGTACGGCGGTCGCTCGCCTCCAGTCAGCGGCAACACTTCCATGCCCAGTGACTCACGGAAGGCGACGAACCGGTCGAACAGCGACTCCGGCTTGAGTCGCTCCGCCACCGTCGTGAAGTGGACGCCGGTCGCGGCGAACCACGCGGCCGCGGTGTCCCAGTTACCGCTGTGCGGTAGAGCGAAGACCACCCCGCGCTCCGCGGCGAGAAGCGTGCGCACCGCCGACTCGCCCACGGTGACGGTCCCGGCCACGACCGTGGCCGGCGGCATCACGGGGAGGCGAAACACCTCGCGCCAGTAGCGGGCGTAAGACCGCAGCGCCAGGGTCGTCAGGTCTTGCCCGGGGGCGACCCGAGCCAGATTGGCGCGCAACCGATCGACCCCCTTGCCGCCCCGGCGCGCGGCCAGGTCGGCGCCGGCATCGAACAGTCGCCGGGCAGTGCCCTCGGGGAGCCCTCGGACCAGGGCCCACCCTGCTGCGTACGAGGTCGCGGAGGCGCGACCGGCGATCAGCGCAGCCAGGTCGCCGAGGCGAGCGCCCGGGCCGCGCACCTAGCCCGCCGCTGCCGACGGGGCAGCATCGCCGTGGGTCTGGCGCCGCACCTCGCGAAGCCGCTGGCCCACCGTGATCGCCGAGGCCACGGCGAGCACCCACAGCGCGACCGCCAGGCCGCCTTGCCAACCCAAGCCGGCAAGCAGGGTGCCGGCTAAGACGGCGATGAGGCGTTCGAGTCGCTCGGCCAGTCCCACGTCACAGGTGAGGCCGAGTCCCTCGGCCCGCGCCTTGGCGTACGACGTGACGACGCCCGAGACAAGGCAGAACAGCGAGACGGCGAGCAACGTGGTGCTGTCACCCTCGCCGGCAAACCACAGCACGAGCGCGCTGAAGATCGCCGCGTCGGCGATGCGGTCCATCGTGGAGTCGAGGAACGCGCCCCACGGACTGGAGATGCCGCGCATCCGGGCCATAGCGCCATCGAGGACGTCAGTGAGGACCGCGAGGGTCACGACGGCCGTACCGATGAAGAACGAACCCCGTGGGAAGAACGCGAAGGCTCCAGTCACGGCCACCAGGGTGCCGGACACCGTCACCATGTCCGGCGTGACGCCCACGCGCAGCAGCCATGTCGCCAACGGCGCCACCACACGGCCGACCGCAGGGCGAAGGTTGAGCATCGGCATCCGATCAGGTTGGTGAGAGAGTGCTGCTGAGTCGCTTTGGACCTTAGTGCGCCGAGGTGCACGGCATGGTCCGGCACGAGCCGGGGAGCGGAGACACGGGATGCGCAGCGTCGCGGGCCGAGAGCACGGACGAGCACCGGAGCCGCGGACGGCAACCAACGTCCGCAACGTCGTCCTGATCGGCCCGACGGGCTCAGGAAAGACCACACTGGTGGAGGCCTTGCTCGCGCGTACCCAGACCATCCCCCGGGCAGGCACCGTCCCCCTGGGGTCGACGGTCAGTGACAGCGCGGAGATCGAAGTCCGTCAGCAGCGGTCCGTTTTTTTGTCCGCTGCGGCGCTCGAACACCAGGGCATCAAGGTCACCCTGCTCGACACGCCTGGTCACGCGGACTTCGTCGGCGAGCTGCGAGCCGGCTTGCGCGCCGCCGACGCGGCGCTCTTTGTCGTGTCTGCGGCGGCGGGGCTGGACGCCCTGACCGCTGCCCTGTGGGAGGAGTGCGCAGCTGTCGGCATGCCCCGCGCGGTCGTCGTGACACAGCTGGACAAGCCGCGGGCCGACTTCGACGAGTCCGTCCTGGTGGCCCAGCGCGTCTTCGGCGATGGCGTCCAGCCGCTCTACCTGCCGATGCACGCAGACGACGACAGCGTGGCCGGGCTGATCGGATTGCTGTCGCAACGGGTCTACGACTGGTCCTCGGGCGACCGGGTCGCGCGCGACCCCGACCCGCAGCACCTGCCGCTCATTGAGTCGCTCCGCTCGACCCTGATCGAGGGGATCATCGCCGAGAGCGAGGACGAGACCCTGATGGATCGCTACCTCGCGGGAGAGGACCTCGAACACGCGGTCCTCGCGGGCGACCTGGAGACCGCGGTGGCTCGGGGCAGCTTCTTCCCGGTTCTGCCGGTAGTAGCGCTGACGCTGCTCGGGACCGACGAGCTTCTCGAGGTCCTCACCCAAGGCTTCCCCAGCCCGCTTGAGCACCCATGCCCGACGGTTTCCCACCCGGACAGCTCCCCCGCCGCACCCATCGCCTGTGATCCGGACGGGCCGCTCGTCGCTGAGGTCGTCAAGACCGACACCGACCCCTACCTGGGCAGGATCTCGCTCGTACGCGTCTTCTCCGGAACGCTGCGTCCGGATCTTGCGGTGCATGTCTCGGGGCACGGTGGGGCGGATCGAGGCCATCCCGACCACGACCTGGACCAGCGGATCGGCGCCCTGGCGTCGCCGCTCGGAGCGACCCTTCGGCATGTGTCGCACTGCCCGGCCGGCGACATCTGCGCCGTCGCCAAGCTCACCGGAGCGGAGACCGGCGACACGCTGTCGTCCCCCGAGGATCCGCTGCTCGTGCATCCCTGGGAGCTACCCGAGCCGCAACTGCCCATCGCCGTCGAGGCCGAGTCGCACGCCGACGAGGACAAGCTCGGGACCGCACTGAGCCGCCTGGTCGCGGAGGACCCGACGGTGCGCCTCGAGCGCTCGATCGACACCGGCCAAGTGCTGCTGTGGTGTGTGGGCGAAGCCCACGCCGAGGTGTTGCTCGATCGGCTGCGCCACCGTTACGGCGTGGCCGTGACGACCCCGGAGGTCCGGATCGCCCTTCGCGAAACCTTGGGCCGCTCGGTGTCCGTCACCGGTCGGCACGTGAAGCAATCCGGTGGCCATGGCCAGTACGCCGTCGTCGCCTGCACCTTCGACCCACTCCCCACCGGCGCCGGAGTGGAGTTCGCGGCCGCCGTCGTCGGTGGTGCGGTCCCCACGCAGTACCTCGCTAGCGTCGAGAAGGGCATCCGCAGCCAACTTGCGGCGGGCGTGCACGAGGATCGTCCGCTGGTCGATGTCCGGGTGACTCTGACCGATGGCAAGTCGCACTCGGTCGACAGTTCGGACGCCGCCTTTCAATCCGCCGGCGCACTGGCCGTGCGCGAAGCGGTCAAGGAAGCGGGGACGACCGCGCTCGAGCCGGTGTCCTCTCTGTCGGTCACGGTGCCGTCGACGTTTGTTGGCTCGGTGATGAGCGACCTCTCCGGTCGACGGGCCCGAGTGACCGGCAGCGAGCCGGTCGGCGAAGACGACGACCGCACGGTCGTTTACGCCGAGGTCCCGGACACCGCCTTGCTCCGCTACGCCAGCGAGTTGCGCGCACTCACCCACGGGACCGGCACATGCGTGCGCCGCTACCTGCGGCACGAACCGGTCGCCTAACGGTTCGGCTCCTCCCTCAAGCGCGAGGTCGGCCCTGCCGATAAGCCACCCATGAGCCCTGTCCGCGTTGCTCCCGCCCCGGTGCCTGCCGCGCGGGTGATGCGGCTCGCGAGTGCGCACCTCTTCCGCCCCGCGCCGGTGATCGCCCGACCGAGGCCAGTCCCTCGTCCGGTCATCCAGGCCGTACGCGCCGCCTGAGAGCGACTGGCGGTCAAACTTCTCGCCAGGCCCGCGCGAGCAAGTCCCGCGTCTCCGGCAGCAGTTGCGGGAGCACTTTGGTGTGACCGATCACCGGCATGAAGTTGGTGTCGCCGCCCCAGCGCGGAACGACGTGCTGATGTAGGTGCGCGGCGATGCCGGCTCCGGCCACTCCCCCGAGGTTCATGCCGACGTTGAAACCCTGCGCACCGCTCGCGTGCCGGATCGCCCGCAGAGCACGCTGGGTGAGCAAGGCGACCTCCACCGCCTCAGCCTCAGTGAGTTCCTCATACGCCGCGATGTGCCGGTAGGGCACGACCATCAGGTGCCCCGAGTTGTACGGATAGAGGTTGAGCACCACGAAGCATGTCTCGCCGCGCGCCACCACCAGGCCTTGCTCGTCGGTCATCGCCGGGATATCGCAGAAGGGACAGCCCTCCTTACCCTCACCGCGGATATACGCCATCCGGTGCGGCGTGTAGAGACGCGCAAAGGCGTCCCGGATCCCTGCGCCGGCCTGCTCTTGCGGCTCCTGCTCCGTCATGACCGGCTGCGTACGGCGGCCACGATGCGCGCGACCGCTTCGTCCACCGGGATGCCGTTGTCCTGTGTGCCATCGCGGAAGCGGAAGCTCACCGCACTCGCCTCGACGTCCTCGCCCCCGGCGATCAGCATGAACGGGACTTTCTGCTTCTGGGCGTTGCGGATCTTCTTCTGCATCCGGTCATCGGAGTCGTCGACCTCCACCCGGATCCGGTGCTCCTTGAGCTTGGTTGCAATCTCGTAGAGGTAGCCGTCGTAGTCGGCGTGCACCGGAATGCAGGTCACCTGGACCGGCGCGAGCCAGGCCGGGAACGCCCCCGCGTAGTGCTCGATGAGCACGCCAATGAAGCGCTCGATGGAGCCGAACTTGGCCGAGTGGATCATCACCGGCTGCTGCCGAGTGCCATCCGCTGCTTGGTATTCCAACCCGAAACCCTTGGGCTGGTTGAAGTCGTACTGAATGGTCGACATCTGCCACGTACGACCGATCGCATCTTTGGCCTGGACGCTGATCTTGGGCCCGTAGAAGGCGGCGCCACCGGGATCGGCGACGAGCTCCAGCCCAGTGTCCTTGGCGCATTGCTCCAACACGGCAGTCGCACTGGCCCAGTCCTCCTCTGAGCCGACGAACTTGTCCGGCTTGGAGTCATCGCGGGTCGAGAGCTCGAGATAGAAGTCGGTGATGCCGAAGTCGCGGAGCAGCCCGAGCACGAACTCCAGTAGGTGCTTGACCTCTGCTGGCGCCTGCTCCGGTGTGCAGTAGGAGTGGGAGTCATCCTGCGTCAGGCCGCGCACGCGCGTGAGCCCGTGGATGACCCCAGATTTCTCGTAGCGGTAGACCGAACCGAACTCAAACAACCGCAACGGCAGCTCGCGATAGGAGCGTCCACGAGATCGGTAGATCAGGTTGTGCATGGGGCAGTTCATGGCCTTGAGGTAGTAGTCGCTGCCCTCCATCTCCATCGGGGGGAACATCGTGTCGGCGAAGAAGGGCAGGTGACCGGAGGTCTCGAACAGTCCCTGCTTGGTGATGTGCGGGGTGGCGACGAACTGGAAGCCCTCCTCTTCGTGGCGCCGCCGCACGTAATCCTCCATCACCCGGCGGATCACCCCGCCCTTGGGATGAAAGACGGGCAGACCGGAGCCGAGCTCGTCGGGAAACGAGAACAGGTCGAGCTCGGCCCCCAGCTTGCGGTGGTCGCGCTTCTCGGCCTCCTCGAGGAAGGTCAGGTGGGCCTTGAGCGCCTCCTTGCTCTCCCAGGCGGTGCCGTAGATCCGCTGCAGCTGCGGGTTGGCCTGGTCGCCCCGCCAGTAGGCAGCCGCGGTGCGCATCAAAGTGAAGCCGTTGCCGATGACCCGGGTGGACGGGATGTGCGGCCCGCGGCACAGGTCCTTCCAGGCCAGCTCTCCCCCGCGGCGCACGTTGTCGTAGATGGTCAGCTCGGCGCCGCCCACCTCGGCCGACGAGCCGTCGTCATCGGACGCACCGCCCTTGAGACCGATCAGCTCGAGCTTGTACGGCTCGGCGGCGAGCTCGGCGCGCGCCTCGTCCTCGGTCACGACCCGTCGCGAGAAGGCCTGGCCCTCCTTGACGATG
>JBKJLP010000217.1:0-3197 GCA_046596735.1 Mycobacteriales bacterium
AGCACGCGTACGCCGAGGTTGCCGTCGCCGGCATTGGTGGGCGGCAGCAAGGAGGTGTCGTAGTAGGCGCACTCGTTGCCCTTTTTATCCTTGTAACGCAAGACTTTGTAGCCGCCGACGGTTCCGACGATGGTGCCGTCCACACCGGCCTTCTCTTGGGTGTGCTTGCCCACGAGCTCGGCGTTGCACTGCAGTCCCTTGGCGGCGAGCCCGCTCTCATGGTCGGCGCGGCTGATCCGACCCTGGATCCCGGTTTCGGGCCGAGCGTTGGGGCCACAGACCGCCCGTGGAACTGCCTTGAGTACCGGCTCGGCGGGCACCGCTTGCAGCCGCGCGGAAGGCTGGGCCGACGCTGCGCTGATGGCCGAGGCGCTGCCGGAAGCGACAAGCACCGCCGCAGCCGAAACGGCCACCGCAAGGCGGACTCTGCGGACACGGGTCAGGTGCGCGGTGCTGCGGGTGCTCATTCCAAGACGGTACGCGAGGTCAGACGTTGAAGCGGAACTCCACCACGTCGCCGTCCTGCATGACGTAGTCCTTGCCTTCCATCCGGGCCTTACCCGCAGATCGGGCGTTGACGACCGACCCCGCCTCGACGAGGTCAGCGAAGCCGATGACCTCGGCCTTGATGAAGCCCTTCTGGAAGTCGGTGTGGATGACTCCCGCTGCCTCGGGTGCGGTGGCGCCCTTCTTGATCGTCCAGGCGCGCGACTCCTTGGGCCCAGCCGTCAGGTAGGTCTGCAGCCCGAGGGTGTCGAAGGCGGTACGGGCGAGTTGGTGCATGCCCGACTCCTGCTGGCCCATCGACTGGAGCATCTCCAGGGCATCCTCCTCGGACATCTCGATGAGCTCGCTCTCGACCTGCGCGTCGAGGAAGACCGCCTCGGCCGGGGCAACGAGAGCCGCGAGCGACGCCTTCAGCTCAGCGTCGGACAGGCCGGCCTCGTCGAGGTTGAAGACGTACAAGAAAGGCTTGGCCGTCAGCAGGTGCAGCTCGCGAAGCAGGCTGCGGTCGAGACCGGCGGCGAAGACCGTGAGCCCGCGCTGCAAGGCGTCCTCGGCCTTGCGCACCTCTTCCAAGACGGGGATTTGGTCCTTCTTGAGACGGATCTCCTTCTCCAGCCGCGGGATCACCTTTTCGATGGTCTGCAGGTCGGCCAGGATGAGTTCGGTGTTGATGGTCTCCATGTCGCCCTCGGGCGACACCCGACCATCGACGTGTACGACGTTGTCGTCGGCGAAGACCCGAATGACCTGGCAGATGGCGTCGGCGTCACGGATGTTGGCGAGGAACTTGTTGCCTAGGCCCTCACCCTCGGAGGCGCCTTTGACGATGCCCGCGATGTCCACGAAGTCGACCGTGGCAGGCAGGATCTTCTCGCTGCTGAAGATGCCGGCGAGCACCTTGAGCCGCGCGTCCGGCACCCCGACGACGCCGACGTTGGGCTCGATCGTGGCGAACGGATAGTTGGCCGCCAGCACGTTGTTCTTGGTGAGCGCGTTGAACAGGGTGCTCTTACCGACGTTGGGCAATCCGACGATGCCAAGGGAGAGGGACACGCCGTACGACGCTACCGGGGCGGTTCTGTCGGACCCGGGTGCGACGGTGCCCCCATGACCGTTCTCCTTGCCCTGCTTCTCGGCCTCGCCCTCGGCGCCCTTGTCGGCCGCGTGCTGGGCCGTCGCGATGAGTCCCTGTTGGCCGCCTCCTTCGAGGGCCTCGCCGCCCGTGCGCTGCGCGGCACCGAGGCCGAGAGTCGCGCGGCCGTCGGGGCTTTGGTCGAGCCGCTACGCGAGCAACTCGGCCGCGTCGAAGGGCAGCTCCGCGGGCTGGAGCACGAGCGCGCCCGCGCCTTCGGCGAGCTCAGCAAGCAGGTCGACACGGTCCGCCTCAGCTCCGAATTGCTCGGGCGCGAGACCGCCTCCCTCGTCGACGCGTTGCGGCGGCCGCAGGCGCGCGGCCAGTGGGGCGAGATGCAGTTGCGCCGCGTCGTGGAGCACGCCGGAATGCTCGAGCGCTGCGACTTCGACGAGCAGGCATCGGTGACGGGCCCGGACGGCCGCACCCTGCGCCCCGACCTGGTCGTGCGGCTTGCGGGTGGTCGTTCGATCGTCGTCGACGCCAAGGTCACGCTCGCCGCCTACCTCGAGGCGGTGGAGTCCACCGACGCCGCCTTCGCGGAAACGCGGATGGTCGCCCACGCCAAACACCTGCGCGCCCACGTCGACAGCCTCGCCGACAAGGCCTATTGGCAGTCGCTCCCCAACGCGCCAGAGTTCGTCGTGCTGTTCGTCCCCGGCGAGGCCTTCCTCGCCCCGGCCCTGGAGCGCGACCCCGCACTGCTGGAATACGCCTTCGCCCGCAGGGTCCACATCGCCACCCCCACCACCTTGGTCTCCCTGCTCCGTACGGCCTCGTACGCCTGGCAGCAGCAGTCACTGACCGACAACGCGCAGGCCGTGCTGACCGCCGGCAAGGAGCTCTACCACCGCCTCGGCACGCTCGGCGGCCACGTCGACAAACTCGGCCGCACCCTCAACACCGCCGTCACCGACTACAACAAGACGGTCGCTTCACTGGAGCGCACGCTGCTTCCGAGCGCTCGCCGGATGGCCGACCTCGGCGCCGTAGAGGGTGAGCTCGCACTCCCCCGCTCGGTCGAAGCGGTCGCCACGCGGCTGGTCACCCCCGAGCTCACGCTGGTCCCGCATCAGGACGAGCGCCGCTCCGGCTGAGCCGTCAGCTCAGATCGAGGTCATGCTCTGCGCAGAAGTCCACCGCGGCCCGCGCCACCATGTTGGCGTGGCTCACCTCCGGCGAGGACGGCCCGTCCAGCAGAGCCCGGGCGATCGCGCTGGCGTCCTCGCCACCGAGGGCGCGAAGGTGGGACAGTGCCTCCTGCGCGAGCGCGTCTGCCACTGCCTCCGGCAGCCCCGGGTCGGCCTGCCTGGCGCCCGCCGCCACGACGGCAGCGTCGTAGGGCACGGATCCTGGGTCGGAAATCGGGGGCACGACGCACACGCTAGACCGGTGAGATCCGGTCTAGCCGGGGGTACCGTCCACGCCGTGAGCAGCATGCCGGCGCCGGGGCCTCGAACAGACGCGCCCGGCACCCACGAGCACCATCTGCACGCCCCCCACGTCGCGGACAAGCGCGGCCTCACCGCTGTCGGCGCGGCCAGCCTGGCTATCGCAC
>JBKJLP010000325.1:0-3823 GCA_046596735.1 Mycobacteriales bacterium
GGGCGTCGTACGGATCAGGACCCGCTCGCGTATGCCAGCCCGCTCGGCCAGTGCCGCGAGGCGGACGATCTCTTCGAACGAGTCGAGCGCGATCCGACCGACGCCGTAGGCCAGAGCGCGGGACAGCTCGGCCGTGCTCTTGTTATTGCCGTGGAAGGTCAGCCGCTCCGGCGGGAAGGCCACCCGCTCGGCCACGGCCAGTTCTCCTCCTGTGCACACGTCCAGCCCCAGGCCCTCTTCGGTGACCCAGCGGGCAACCGCGCTGCACAGGAAAGCCTTACCCGCGTAGTAGACGTCCGCGTCGACGAAGGCCTCGCGCCAGTCCCGGCAGCGCCCACGAAAGTCGCCCTCGTCCATCACGTAGGCGGGGGTGCCGAACTCCGCCGCGAGATCGCGTACGTCAACACCGCCCAGGGTGAGGACACCCTCGGCGCTGCGGGCAGCAGACCCCGGCCAGACGGCGGGATCGAGGTCAGTCGTCACATGCGCTCCGGGGCGCTGACGCCGAGCAGGCCCAGACCGTTCTCGAGCACGACTCGGGTCGCCTGCCACAGCAACAACCGCGCGTGGGTAAGGCCAGTCACGGCCTCGTCGCCCTTGGGTAGGACCTGGCACTCGTCCCAGAAGCGCTGCGCCGACTTTGCGACCTGCTCCTCGAGATAGCGCGCGACCCGGTGCGGTTCGCGCAACTCCGCCGCCGTCGCGACGACCCGGGGGAACTCCGCCAGAGCAAGCAGCAACTCGGTCTCGCGCGGGTCGACCAGCAGCGTCAGGTCCACCTCCGCCGGGGCCGGGCGAATGATGCCCATGTCCACCGCGTTGCGCAGCACGGAGGCCGCCCTCGTTGCGGCGTACTGCACGTAGAAGACCGGGTTGTCGCTGCTCCGTCGCGCCCACAGGTCCAGGTCGAGGTCGATCTTGCTATCCGCGCTGGACCTGGCCAGCGCATAGCGGGCGGCGTCCACCCCGATCGCCTCAACGAGGTCTTCCAGGGTGAGCACGGTCCCGGCCCGCTTGCTCATCTTCATCGGCTGGCCGTCGCGGACCAGGTTGACCATTTGGCCGATGAGAATGTCGAGGTTGACCCGCGGGGTGTCGCCGAAGGCAGCGCACATGGCCATCATCCGGCCGACATATCCAGCGTGGTCGGCGCCGAGCATGATCAGGCAGCGGTCAAAGCCCCGCTCGCGCTTGTCCAGGTAGTAGGCCAGATCACCAGAGATGTAGGCAGGGACACCGTCGCTTTTGATGACGACCCGGTCCTTGTCGTCGCCGAGGTCCTCGGTGCGCAACCAGACGGCACCGTCTTTCTCGTAGATCCGCCCTAAGCCCCGCAGCCGCTCGACGGCGCGCTCGACAGCGCCAGACTCGTGCAGCGTGTTCTCGTGAAAGAAGACATCGAAGTTGACGCCGAAGTCATGCAGCGACTGCTTGATCTCGCTGAACATGAGATCAACGCCGTGGGCGCGGAAGACCTCTTGCGGGTCGACGTGCTCCAGGACGTCAGGCACCGACGCGGTGATCCGCTGGGCGATCTCGCCGATGTAGGCGCCGCCGTAGCCGTCCTCCGGAGCAGGCTCGCCCTTGGCCGCGGCCAGTAAGGAGCGGGCGAACCGATCGATCTGGGCACCGTGGTCGTTGAAGTAATACTCGCGGGTGACCTTCGCGCCGCTGGCTTCGAGCAGCCTTGCCAGCGCGTCGCCGACGGCGGCCCAGCGGACCCCGCCGATGTGAATCGGTCCGGTGGGATTGGCCGAGACGAATTCGAGGTTGATGCTCTGCCCGGCGGCGGCGTCGTTGTGTCCGTAGGCCGGACCGGCCGCGATCGCCGCGAGGGCCACCTGCCCGAGCGCGTCCTCGGCCAAGGTCACGTTGAGGAAGCCGGGACCAGCCACGCCGACCGAAGCCACACCAGCCACGTGGCGCAGCCGGAGGGCGAGCAGCTCCGCGACAGCCCTCGGCGGCATCCCGGCCGGCTTGGCCAACTGCAGCGCGACGTTGGTGGCGTAGTCGCCGTGGTCACGGTTCTTCGTACGATCGACGACGACCTGCTCGGGCACCGGCACCGCAAGTTCCCCGGCGGCCACGGCATCGCTCACGACCGCGCGCACGGCGGCGCCCAACTCGGTAGGGGTCACTCGGACGAGGCTAGCGCGGCGCGCCTGCCCCAGCGCCTGGTTTACGCCCTACTCACGCGAGCCGACCTAGAGTGGCGGGAGCCGCTCGTCGCACCGCGGCACTCCCCGGACGAAGGACGGAACTTTCCGCATGGCCAAGCGCTCCGACCGCTCGAGCAACAGCAGTGCTAGTGGCAGCGGCCGCCGTCGTACGCCCGTCAGCCCCACGAAGAAGCCGTTTCCGTGGGGCACCGTCGCCCTTTCGGCCGTCCTGGGCTTGCTCCTCGTCGGCATCCTCGTCTACGCGGTGACGAACCAGGGCTCAGGCTTTGTCGACCCGCTCAAGGCAGCGGACAAGAGCGTGCAGGGCGTCTCGGTCAGCAACAAGGAAGCCCGCACGCACACCGAGGCCGCCGTGAAGTACGACGCGTTGCCGCCGGTGGGCGGGGCGCATAACTCGACGCCTCAGGCGTGCCAGGTGTACACGGAGCCGCTCGCCGACGAGCACGTCGTCCACTCGCTCGAACACGGCGCTGTCTGGGTCACCTACCGACCCGATCTGCCGGCCAACCAGGTCGCCGCGCTCGCCTCGCTCGTCGACGGCAACCCCTACCGGATCCTCAGTCCCTACCCGGGTTTGAAGAAGCCGATCAGCCTGCAGGCGTGGGGCCGACAGGTGTTCGCCGACAAGCCCACCGACAAGCAGGTGGGCGCGTTCCTCGACGCCTACACCAGTGGTCCGCAGGCTCCCGAGCGCGGCGCAGCGTGCAGCGGCACCACGGACCCGGGCCCACTGCAGGCCGCTCCCGCTCCCGCTCCGTCCCCGAGTTCCTGACCGGTCAGCTCAGGCCGGCTCGGCGGCCGGCAAGCCGGCCAACCGGCGCACGGTCGAGATGAGCTCATCCGGGTCGAAGGGCTTGGTGAGGTAGGCGTCCACCCCGATCCGGTCGCCGCGCTGAAGATCGGCTTCCTGGGCGCGGGCCGACAGCAACACGACCTTGATGCCGGCGGTCTCGGGGTCGGCCCGCAAGCGGCTCGCCGCCTCCCACCCGTCCAAGCGCGGCATCATGATGTCGAGCGTGATGACCGCGGGCTTGACGTCCTTCACCTTGTCCAGGCAGTCCTGGCCGTCCACGGCAGTCACCACGTCGAACCCCTCGAGCTCGAGGTTGACGCTGATGAGTTGGCGGATGACGTCGTCGTCATCCACGACGAGGACACGTCCGAGGCTGGTCACGGGCGGACCTTAACGCCCCCTGACCCTGTCCTGTTCGCAAGGGTCCGCTGCTCGCCCGCTGGTAGCGTCTGCGCTCGCCCCGAGCCCCCGTAGCTCAGGGGATAGAGCGCTACCCTCCGGAGGTAGAAGCGCAGGTTCGAATCCTGCCGGGGGCACCGTTGGTTGCTGCAGGTCAGCGCCTTGACGATACGCCCGAGCCTGGTCGAGAGATGATCTTGACCACGTTTTAGCCACACTTTGTCCGGTGCCTAGGGTCCGCACGCTCCGCGCTGATGCGGGGCGGGTGGATACCTCGAGTGTGCGTCGGCTCCCGCGACCCGTTGGAGCTCCATGCGGACCCTGCTCGAGATCTAGGTCAGGCGAACCTCATCGGATTGACGAGCTCCGGTGAGGTTGCGGTGAGGCTTGCCGTCCTGGGTAGCAGGACAGACTTCGGGTGATCGGCAGATGGGTCGTCCGCGGACCTGCC
>JBKJLP010000389.1:0-4802 GCA_046596735.1 Mycobacteriales bacterium
TGAGCGGAGCGAGGGGCTCGAGTCCGGGGGTCTCCTCCGGATCGGGCGTCTTGCGGAGCAGGAGGGTGTCGCGGAGTTCACCGAGCCTGGTCGGCACCTGCTGGACCGGGGTCGCGGTGACGACGAGGAGGCCGAAGGCAGTCAGCAGCAGCAGGACCGGAACAGCGAGCCAGGGGGTGATGAGTGCGGCGAGCGGGTCTCCGAGCAGCAGCCCGAGGATCCCGCCGGCGTCGGAGCGATCCGCCGGGCTGCCCTTGATGACGTGCAGGACACCGAGCGCACCGGTCGACAGCGCGGCCCAACCGACGACGACGCGACCGCGACCGCCGGGGCTCTCGGGGCGACGGAGCACGCGGAAAGCGGCAGCGACGAGGACGAGCGGCAGTAGCAGCGCGCCCTTTCCGGCGACGTTCTCCAGCAAGCCGGCGATGGCGTCGCCGGCCGTACCGGCATGCCACCAGGCTCCGCCAGCAGCGATGAGCGCCGCAGCGAGCAGGCCGAGGCCGAGTCCGTCCCTGCGGTGGGCCGGGTCGAGGTCCTTCGCTCCCCCTGATGCGGCACGGGTGAGTCCGCCGACGGTGTGGGCGAGGGCGCGGAAGATGCCGCCGAGCAGCGCGCTGATCCCGTGCATCAGCCGGCCAAGGACCCCGGGTCCCTGCTTGCGGGTGTGGGAGCGCGCGGCAGGCTTACGAGCCGCTGGCTTGCGCGCCGCCGGCTTGCGAGCAGCGGGCTTGCGGGCAGCGGGGCGCGCGGAGGTGCTTCGCGTGCGGGTCGGCGCAGAACTGGCCATGGTGGGACGTTACCGGTCTCGCACCATCCGTCCCACCTGTCACACGCTCGACACGCCGCCTCGGTCGGGGCAGATCACACCTCGACGACGACGGGGATGATCATCGGGCGGCGGCGGTAGGTGTCGCTGACCCACTTGCCCAGCACCCGGCGTACGCCCTGGGCGAGCTGGTGCGGGTCCGCGACGCCCTCAGAGGCCGCCCGGTCCAGCTCGGCCTCGATCAGCGCGAGCGCCGGATCAAAGGCCGCTGGGTCGTCGGTAAAACCGCGAGCAGCGATCTGCGGACCCCCGGTGATCTTGCCGGTCACGCTGTCCACGGCCACGGTCACGCTGATGAAGCCTTCGTCGCCGAGGATCCGGCGGTCCTTCAGGGTCGACTCCCCCACGTCGCCAACCTCGACGCCGTCGACGTAGACGTAACCGCACGGCACCGCGCCGACGATCGAGGCCCTGCCGTCCACGAGGTCGACGACCACGCCGTCTTCGGCCAGCACGATCCGCTCCACCGGGACGCCGGACAGCCGGGCCAGCTCGGCGTGCGCGCGCAGGTGGCGCCACTCGCCGTGCACCGGCATGACGTTGGACGGCTTGGTCGCGTTGAGCAGATAGAGCAGTTCGCCGGCCGGCGCATGGCCCGACACGTGCACCTTGGCGACGCCTTTATGTACGACGCGGGCGCCCCAGCGGGACAGTCCGTTGATCACCCGGTAGACGGCGTTTTCGTTACCGGGGATCAAGGACGAGGCGAGTATGACGGTGTCCTCGGCCTCGATGCGGATCTGGTGGTGCGAGCGGTTGGCCATCCGCGACAGCGCCGACAACGGCTCACCCTGCGAACCGGTGGAGACGAGCACGACGCGGTTTTCGGGGAGCTTTTCGACGTCTTTCATGTCCACGATCAGGCCCGGCGGAATGCGCAGGATGCCCAGGTCGGAGGCCACGCCCATGTTGCGAACCATCGAGCGGCCGACGAACGCGACGTGCCGACCGTGCTCCTCGGCAGCGTCGAGCACCTGCTGCACACGGTGCACGTGGGAGGCGAAGCAGGCGACGATGACGCGGCGCGTGGCTGTGCGCACGACCTCCGAGATCACCGGGCCGATCTCGCGCTCGCTGGTGACGAAGCCGGGCACCTCGGCGTTGGTGGAGTCCGACAGCAGCAGGTCGATGCCCTCGCGGCCGAGCCGGGCGAAGCCACCGAGGTCGGTGAGGCGGCCGTCGAGCGGCAGTTGGTCCATCTTGAAGTCACCGGTATGGAGCACCAGTCCGGCGCGCGTGCGGATAGCCACCGCGAGGGCGTCCGGGATGGAGTGGTTGACGGCGAAGAACTCGCAACCGAACGGCCCGAGTTGGTGGGTCTGCTCCTCGGCGACCTCGACCAGCACGGGGTCGATCCGGTGCTCGCGCAACTTGGCCGCGAGCAGCGCCAGGGTGAACCGGCTGCCGACGATCGGGATGTCCCGGCGCTCGCGCAGCAGGTAGGGGACGGCGCCGAGGTGGTCCTCGTGGCCGTGGGTAAGGACGACGGCCTCGATGTCGTCGAGCCGCTCCCGGATGTAGGAGAAATCCGGCAGAATCAGGTCGATGCCGGGCTGGTCCTCTTCCGGGAAGAGCACGCCGCAGTCGACAACAAGCAGCCGTCCGTCGATCTCG
The DNA here is from genome assembly GCA_046596735.1 of Mycobacteriales bacterium. Lineage (GTDB taxonomy): Bacteria > Actinomycetota > Actinomycetes > Mycobacteriales > SCTD01 > RYN-124. The sequence goes on from JBKJLP010000389.1 coordinate 2,444, forward strand.
AACACGGTCATGTTGCGACCGATCTCGGCCAATCCGCCGAGCGCGACGACGCGGAGGCCACCGGCGGGTAGCGGCGGTGGCGAGCTCAACTTCGGGTGCGGGTGACTCACCGGACTCCACCGGCCTCGAGGTCGGTGCGCAGGACCTCGAGCTGCGCTGGGGTGGCGTCGACCAGCGGTAGACGCACCGGACCGACGTCGAATCCGAGCAGACGCAGAGCGGCCTTGATCATGACGGCTCCCTGGGTACGCGTCATGATCCCCGTCGTGACCGGAACGCAGGTGTCGTTGATGGAGCGCGCAGCGGGCAGGTCGCCGGACTGCAGTGCCGACAGTTGCGCGACGAGCCGGTCAGCGATCAGGTGACCCGTCACGCTGACCACGCCGACGGCACCGAGAGCGAGCATCGGCAGGTTGAGCGCGTCGTCGCCGCAGTAGATCGCGAGATCGCTCGCCGCAAGCACCTGCTGGGTCGCGAACAGATCACCCTTGGCATCCTTGTTGGCAACGATCCTGGGGTGCTCTGCCAACCGCAGCAACGTGTCCGTCTCGATGGCCACCCCCGTACGAACGGGGATGTCGTAGAGCATGACCGGCAGGTCAGTGGCATCGGCCACGGTCGTGAAGTGGGCCAGCAGGCCGGACTGCGGCGGTCGGTTGTAGTAGGGCGAGACGACCAGAAGTCCGGCCGCACCAGCCTTCTCCGCCGCTCGGGCACCCGCGACCGTGTGCGCCGTGTCGTTGGTGCCAACGCCAGCGACCACGGTCGCCCGGGCACCGACTGCCTCGACCACAGTGCGTAGCAAGGCGTCCTTCTCGACGTCGCTGGTGGTCGGCGACTCGCCGGTGGTGCCGCTGATGACGAGGCCATCGTTGCCCAGATCAACCAGCCGGACGGCCAGCTCAGCCGCCCGCGCAAGGTCGATCCCGCCATCGGCGAGGAAGGGTGTGACCATGGCGGTCAGCACACGGCCGAACGGAGCTTCCATGTGCCGGAGGTTACCCGTCGCGTGGCATCAAGAGCGCCGACAGCTGCGCTGCCGACTGGGGTCGGTGCAGCAGGAACCCCTGGGCTACGCGGATCCCCTGGGCGGTCAACCAGGTGCGCTGTGACTCCACCTCGACCCCCTCGGCGATGCAGCCGAGCCCGAGGTCATCGGTCAGCGAGCGCAGCGCGCGCACGATCGCCTCATCCCGAGGTGATGTTCCGACCCCGGCGACGAACGCCCGGTCGGTCTTCAGCGTGGTGAACGGCACTTGGCGCAGATGTACCAGAGACGACGATCCGGTACCGAAGTCGTCGAGCGCCAGCTGAATTCCGGCTTCGACGTAGGCCATCAGCGCTTGCTGAACAGCTCCCTCGGAGTCGAACAGGACGCTCTCGAGCACCTCGATGGTGAGCATGGATGGCGGCAGTTTGTGCTGCCGCATCAGGTCCGCGGTCAACGCGAACCGATCGGCGTGCAGCAGTTCCTGCGCCGAGACGTTGACACACAGCTCGAGGTCTTCGTAGCCAGGCGCCATCCGCCAACGGGCCAGCTCGGCGAGCGCCATCGTGAGCACCTGACGGCCGAGCTCGACGATGAGACCGCTCTGGTCGGCGGCGTCCAAGAACTCGCCTGGCACAAGCAAGCCCTTTTCAGGGTGGTCCCAGCGCACCAGCGCCTCGAGCCCGGTGATCCTGGACGTGGCCAACTCCACCTGCGGCTGATAGTGGACCACGATCTCGCCCCGTTCGAGCGCTACGCGCAACTCGCTTTCCAGCCCAAGGCGGCGTACGGCGTTGGCGCCGAGTTCCTCCGTCCAGACGACGGCGCGAGCCCGACCGCGTTCCTTGGCGCGATACATGGAGACATCGGCGTCGCGCAGCAGGTCTTCAGCCCGCTGGTCAGGCTGCTGGGGGTTCGACACGACGATGCCGACGCTGGCGCTGATCACGAGTTCGTGACCGGTCACCTCCATCGGCGCCCCGAGCACGTATTGCACCCGCTCGGCCAGTTGTAGCGCCGCTTCCTCGTCTAGCCCTGGTGCGGCAATCACGAACTCGTCCCCACCAAGACGCGTGACCATGTCGCCGTCACGGCAGGTGCCGGCCAACCGCCCGGCCACGAGTCGGAGCAACTCGTCACCGGCGGCATGGCCAAGCGAGTCGTTGACGACCTTGAAGCGATCGAGGTCAAGGAACAGCAGCGCGATCCCCCGGCTGCTCACCAGCTGGATCTCCAAGAACTGCGTCAGAGCCGCCCGGTTGGGCAGGCCGGTGAGCGCATCGCTCAGGGCCATCCGCGACATCACCGTGCGTCTAGAGCAGGAGACTCGCCTGTCGCGGATGGCCCTGAGCGATGCGCTCACCGGCCTGC
>JBKJLP010000041.1:0-3414 GCA_046596735.1 Mycobacteriales bacterium
ACCACGACGTAGCCAGCGTCCGCGAGCCGCTCGGCGTAGGCGTACAGGCGTAGCGCCCGGACGCCGCCGAAGCCGTGCCCCATCACCACGACCGGGCGCGACTGCTCATCCGCAACAGGCCGGTAGACACGGGCGGCGCAGCGCACGCTCTGAGAGGTGAAGGACTCCTCGGCGCTCTTGAACGTCATGCAAGAAACATTACTTCTTCTTGAGCGTCAGTCAAGATAGAGTCGCGGTATGCCTGCAAACCGCCGTCCTGTGGACCGGCAGGCCAAGCGCGACGAGATCGTCCGGGTAGCCGCGGAGCTATTCGCCGACGTCGGGTTCGAAGCCGCGCCGATGACTCAGCTGGCAGCGGCCGCCGGTGTCACGACCAACACCGTCTACTGGTACTTCGAAGACAAGGACGCCCTCCTGGTCACAGTCCTCGACCTGCTGCTCGCAGAGGCGCTGCAGGAGTACGAGCAGCATGACGGGCCTCTGCACGAGCAACTCCAGTGGGCTGTCAGCCGCCTCGAGCGGTTCCACAAGCTCGTCTCCGTCGTGCACAACCGAGCCGCCACCTCGTCAGCCGTGGCCGCGTGGCACGACCAGTTCCACGGACTGGCCGACGCGATGCTCGCCGAAGGCTTCCGCCGGGCCGGCATCGCAGAGAGCGACCTCGCGGCAGCCAGTCGCATTGGGACGTTCGTCGTCGAGGGGCTGCTCACCCACCCGCAGGACGAGCCCGCCCGTGACGCCGTCCTGCATCTGCTCACGACCCTCGCCCCGCCTATTCGGCTTATGCCGACCGGGCAGAACACCGACGCTGCAAGCCAGGGCTGATTCCAACGGCTGCGAAGGTGCCGCTAGCGCGTACGCGACCGGCGGCAGAAGCGGATAATGCAGTTCCGCGCGGAACTCGGACGCCACGTCGCATCAGCCAAGTTCCACGACGTAGCCGTGGTGATCGCTCAAGGACTCCGCCGGTTTCGGCCCAGGCGGCGATTCGGTGATGCAGCGCAGGACTGCAGACGTGGTCCACAGTCGAGCAGCCAGGAAGCCGGCAGGGCTGCTCGGCCGTGTAGCCACACCGGGCGCGTCTCGCAGCAGGTGCGTGGTGATCACTCGATCCCGGGCAGCCGGGCGGCCAGGCCGTCGCTGAGCCCGCCGTTCTTACGGGGCCGAGGCGTCGGCCAGCTGAGCGAGCTCGTGGGGCGTGAGCTGCAGGTCGACCATCGCGAGCAGGTCGGGGAGCTGCTCGACCGTGCGGGCCGAGGCGATCGGCGCCGACACGGTCGGCTGTGCCGCGAGCCAGGCCAGCGAGACCGCGGTCATCGTCACGCCGTGCGCGTCGGCGACGGCAGCGACGGCGTCGAGCACCCGCTCGCCGCGCTCGCCTTGGTGCGCCCGGGCGGCCCGTGCGCGGGGGGAGTCCTGCGTGGCAGGGTCGCGGTACTTGCCGGTGAGGAAGCCGGTCGCGAGCCCGGAGTAGGGGAAGCTCAGCAGCCCCAGCTCGGCGACGGCGACGGCGTACTCGCCCTCGTAGCCGCTGCGGGCCATGAGGTTGTAGCGATCCTGCACCGCGACGTAGCGGGCCAGGCCCTCGCGCTCGGAGATCTCCTGCGCCGACCGGAGCCGCTCGGCGGAAAAGTTGGACGCGGCGATCGCGCGCACCTTGCCGTCGCGCACGAGCGCGTCGAAGGCGGCGAGGGTCTCCTCCTGCGGAGTGTCCAAGTCGTCGACATGCGCGTAGTACAGGTCGATGTGATCCGTCTGCAGCCGGCGCAGCGACGCCTCGCACGCCCGGGTGATCGTCGGCTGCGACAGGCCCTGGGCGTCCGGGTGCTGGGCGACCTTGGTCGCGACGACGACCCGGTCTCGGTTGCCGCGCGAGGCCATCCAGGTGCCCAACACCGTCTCGGACTCCCCGCCGGTGTGCCCCGGCGCCCAGGCGCTGTAGACGTCAGCAGTGTCGACGAAGTTCTGCCCCGCTTCCACGAACGCATCGAGCACCTGGTGCGACTGCGCCGCGTCGGAGGTCCAGCCGAAGACGTTGCCGCCCAGGCAAAGCGCAGAGACGTCGATGTCGGTGGAGGGCAGCAGGGTCATGGGGGCCTCTCGTCAGCGGGTGGGACCGACCCTGCCCTACCCCGCGACGCCGATCTCAGGCGGTACGACGACGAGGCAGCGGCACTCATCTCTGCGGGGCCTTCGGACCCGGCACAAGCGAGGGTTGTCGCGGCTTGCCGTCGCCGCCTACTGGTCGGGAGACGGGCCGTTCGCGGGTCAGAGCGGAGGTGCTGCTGATGTGCGCTATCTCTAGGGGCAACATGCAAACGTCGCTGCAGGGGCTGATCATGTAGTGCATGCACTCGCCCCCCGTTGATCACTTGGCCGGCTGGCTCGGCGGCTGGCCGCCGACGCTGCCTGTCCGCGTTGTCGTCGACCCCGAGCCCGAGCTGCCCGGCTGGGATGGGACGACGCGCGACGTGGCTGGCGTCGTGGACCCTCAGGGGCGCTGTGTGGTCCGCGTGCCGCCCGCCGTGGCAGAGCGTCTGGAACAACCGGTGCCAGACGTCGCGTCCCTGCTGGCGGCGCTTCCAGAGGCAATCGGGACCGCTGGCACGGCAGGGACCGGTGTGCTGCGCTGGGCACAGGACGTGCCAGCGCCAGATGTGCTGCCCGACGTGGGCGTGTGGCTACCCGCGGCGCTGGCAGACGAGAACGACCCGCGCGTACCCGCCTGGCTCAGGCCGTTCGGCGGCGAAGTGCTAGTCGCCCTCGATCATGAGGGCCGCTACCTCGCTGGTGTCGGGCTGAAGAGGCACCACGAAAGTGGCCGTGAGATCGCTGTCGTCACCGACGAACGTGCTCGCGGCCGCGGCGTGGCTCGCCGACTGGTTGCGCAGGCGGCTCGCGCCGTCCTCGCCCAAGGCCAAGCAATCATCTACCTGCACGCCCCGAACAACGAAGCGTCAGCACGGGTAGCGCGAGCCAGCGGTTTCCCGGACACCGGCTGGCAGGTCCTGGGCTTCTGGAGCAGCGCGCCCTGACGACCAGCACGCCGCACGCCACGCGGCATGCGCGGATGTGCGGGATGACCACGTCCACCCGGTCAGAAGCGGAACCGGGTTAGGCCTCCGGGCTCGGCCGCGCTGACTACGAGCGCAGAGCGCGGTTCGACCCGGTAGACGTGCCAGGGCGGCGGGCCTTGTGCAGGTGCGTTGAAGGGCGCGGTGATGCCCGTGCCGGTCTCGTCCGGCTCTGCAGGCCAGCCCTGGTCTGCCCATGCCTTGGCCGCGCGAGCCACGGCGTCCGGGACGCGGACGTCGTCCTCGACGGAACCGCGACGAGGGTGACCGAGCCGGACGCCGTGGCTCGCGCGGGCAAGGCATGGGCAGACCAGGGCTGGCCTGCAGAGCCGGACGAGAC
>JBKJLP010000287.1:0-14568 GCA_046596735.1 Mycobacteriales bacterium
CTGTCGACAGTTTCTGCTCGACGAGCCTGCGCGGCGCATTGGCGATGACCTCCACCGGAAAACCCGCGCCAGCCGCCCGCACCGTGTCGACGTAACCGATCTGCGACTCCTCCATGCCACCGAGGACGTACATCTTCCAGTCGGCGGGGATGATGCCGCGGCGCTGGCCGTCGACGAAAAACTCGACCATTTCGAGCTGCCGCTTGGCGTGGCCGAGGCCTGGTGAGAAGAAGCGGCCGACGGTAATGACCGCCTTCTCGCGGACCGGGGCCGGATGCAGCCGCTGCACCTGGATCGGCGGGAAGAGCAGATCAGCGTCGGTCTTCCAGAGCTGCTGGATGTAGCCCCGGGTGTATTCGCTGTTGGCCATGACGGTGTCGTAGCCCTCGAGGAACGACAGATTGCGCGGATCGCGCATGAGCCACGGGTAGCGCAGGGCAAGCGCCATGCGTGGGCCGTAGCGACCGCCCTCGACGCGCATCCGGCTGACCGCGACCCCGAGCTTGCGGACGTCCCGGCCACCGGGCACAAACGTGGTCGTACGAAAGTGCAGCTCGGTGCCGATCGACGACGGGGGGAAGTCCATGTGGTGGGTGACGAACTCCGCGCCCACCTCGATCTGGGCATGGACGACGTCGTTGTCGTCGGTGACCGTGAGGGTGCGCGGCTCAGGCATCCCGGGGCCGCCGAGGTCGAGCTTGAGCCGTCGTGCGGTGGCGTTGGGCGCCAGCGTCAGGACCGAATCGTCGGTCGTCCAGGACCACTGCCGGCGGCGGCCGCCCTCGGGGGTGCGCCAGCCATCGCCGAAGTCGAAGCCGCCGGTCTGGTTACGCAAGAGCGGGCCCACGTTGCGGGTGAGGAAGCGTCGCCACGGCTCGAGGTCGGCGTCGAACGGCGTCGGGAAGTAGCAGAGGTAGGCGGCCTTCGTGGACCGCGGCGACAGGCGGCTGGTGTAGGTCCCATTGACGAACAGGTCGTAGTCCTCGGAGACGTGCGCGAGATGCAGGTCGCCCTTGTCCGGGACGATCCGCATCCGGACCCGCGACAGGTCCAGCCCGAGGTGGTCGGCGAGAACGTCCTTATCGACGTCGGTGTGGCCGATCAGGTCGACCTCGACCCCGTCCTTGGACAGGACCTCCGCGATCATCCCGGAGTGCCGCTCGCCACCGCCCTGGCTGTGCCAGAAGCGGTCGTAGACAGCGGCTCTGGTCATCACCGCAAGACTAGTGCGTAGGCAACAGGCCCGGTCAGTCCAGCGGGGGCCAGTCGACCGACGCTTCGAGCTCGGCCATGGTTGCTTCGAGGACCTCGCTGTGGTCGCGCTGCTGCTGGCCCTCCTGCATCGCGAAGCAGCGGATGGTGCGGGTCTGCCAGTCGGCCACCAGTAGCTCTTGCACCCCGTGGGCCGTGTAGAAGTCGAGCTTGGCGAAGGTCTCGTCGTCGGGAGACAGGATTTCCACCACGAGGACGGCCGTGTCGTGCCAGACGCCGAGCGGTCCCGGGAGTAGCCCGGCGTCAGGGACCCGGAAGTCGCCGGGGCCGCCGAGGTTGAAGGTCGTGGTGCGGCGTAGGCCCAGGCGCCGAGCGACGGGAGTAAGCAATTCGCACAGCTCGATCTGCATCTCTCCGTGTCGGCCATCAGGGTCCGGAGCCACGACGTACCTGCCCTCCCACACCTCGTCGCGGCCGTCCTGACCAAGCCGGCGACGCCGATCCAGCCAGGTCTGCAGCTCCGGCGGACGGGTGCCGCGGAAGATCGTGGTCACCGCTCCTCCAGCCATGGGCGCGACGGTACGGACATCAGGTGGGGCGTCCCCAGCGTCGCCCACAACCGGTGCCGCCGTCCACCATCTCGCCGGTGGACGCCTTCTACCGGCGTGCTTGTGCGCGCAGCGATGCTGCAGCCGCGGTCCGCTGCCGACGGTCGCGCAGAACGGGGTCTCCGACGGCGGCAGCACGTAGCCGGCGCAGGGCCTTGCCCACGCCACCTGGGCGGTCGTGCGTGGCGAGGGCCGGCGGCCGCTCGCCCGTCAGCACCGCGAGTTCGTAGTCGCGCCAGCGGACCACCTTGTCGACTGCGGTGTCGTACGTCGTGTCGTCCGCATCGATCCCGTCGAAGACCTCGCCCGGCCGGTAGTGCTCCAGGAAGCAGTTCTCGAAGACGAGCGCGCCGGGGTCGAGCAGCGGCTGCCACGTCGACGCGTCCTCCGGCCAGCCCAGCGTCAGGTAGGGCTCGGGTTCAGCGAACCGCTCCGGATGCAGGGCACCGGCGGCGTTGAAGTAGGTCGCCCACTCATCCAGCGGGTGCCGGGAAGCGGCGGAGGCGAACACCGCGACGACCTCCGCGAGCAGCGCCTTGTCAATGATCTGCGGTTGGTGCGCGGCGTAGGCCAGGCGCGGAAAGCCGTGCAGCCCGAGCAGCGCCCGGGAGTTGTGCAGGCAGACGTCGTACGAGGTCGCGCGCATGCTCCAGTCGTCGAGGTGGGCAAACATGTAGCGCCGGTAAAGACCGTCGCGCAGGAACGTCGTCTCGGGCAGGTCGACCAGGGGTCGGTTGTCGTCGTCGGCGGACAAGAACACGTCATCGACGGCTGAGCACGAGGCCAACGCGGCTCGCAGGGCGTAGTTGCGGTGGGAGTGGTCCGTCGGGCCCGGGCCACCGAGCAACTCCTCGTCGGTGACCACGTCCACATCAGCCGGGAGCTCGGAGCGCAACCGCTCTGGCGCGACCACCAGCACCCGGTCGATGAAGGCGAGGTGCGCGCGCACGTGGCGCAGCGTGCCGGCCAGCATGGCCGGTCGGGCACTCAGCACAACGATCTGCATCAGGGCGCTCCCGTCGGGTCCTGCCAGCGCCCAAGCACGGGCAGCGCGTCGTCGGCGACCGTAGCCCGGCCACGCACCCGCCGGCGGTCCTTCAGCACGGGTGGCGTGTTTTGGGCTGCCGACGCCAGCGCCAGCAGACGCCGTGCCGTCAGCACCGGCTCGGGTCGGCGGCGGTCGCGCACTCGGCCCAGCAGGTCGGCCCGGACCTGCGCCATCACCAGGCGCAGCGCGTCGAGCCAGGCCGCGCGCACCTCGCCGGCTGGTGCGTTCTTGGTGAGGGTGAGCAGTCGGTTGCGCAGGTGTTGGCGGTCATACAGCCCGCTGCCGTGGCCGATCGTCGTCGAGTGCGCGTGCGAGACCCGCGCGGCGCTGACGTAGCGGTATCGCCAGCCGCGCAACAGGCCGCGCCAGGCGAGGTCGGTGTCTTCGTAGTAGAGGAACCAGCGCGGGTCGAGCAGCCCGACGTCCCTCAGATAGTCACCCCGCAGTAGCGCCGCCGCGCCGCACCAAGCCGGCACGTCGACGTCTTCGTCGTACGCCGACCCGTCCGGCTGGTGGTAGCCCCGGTTGATCCCGAGCCCGTGCGGCCCGATCACCGAGCCGGCGTTCTGCATCACCTCGAAGCCGGGACCGCCCACGGCGAGCTCGACGGTCACCCCGCGACGGTCAACATCGACGGTCACCGCGTGGTCACCGGAGTGCAGCGTCAGCCGCCCTGGTTGCTGAGCACGGACGCGTACGCAGACCCGGTCGCCAGTGGTGCGCAGGATGCTGCCGTCCCCGATCGTCCAGGCGACCCCGCGGTGCCAGCGCCGCCGCACCTTTGGCCCGGTGAGGTGCCAGCGACCGTCGGTCGTGACGTCAAGCAGATCAAGGGAAGCGCGCGGCGCTCCGTCCAGGGAGACAGTGACCTCGCGGTAGTGCCCGGCCAGCAGGATTCGCGGGCAGACGGCGCCGAGGCGCTCGTCGGCGCTCAGGGCGTCAGCGAGGGTCCGCAGGCAGTCGCGATCGAGCTCGGCGTCCGGGTTGACGATCAGCACCGCCTCAACGCCGCTGAGGTCGTTGACCACCTGGTTGATCGCGGGATAGCCGAGGTTGCCTGGGGAGCGATGCACCCGGACCGCCGGCAGCTGCTGCTCGATCGCGGCGAGGCTGTCATCGGTCGAGCCGTTGTCGACGACCACGACCTCCAGGTCGGTCGCCGGCCAGTCGCTGGCCAGGATCGAGCGGAGCCCGGCCAAGATCTCCTCGCCGCTGTTGTAGTTGACGACGACGGCGCGGACTCTCATGACGGGGTGCTCACCGGCCGGTGACCAGCCATGGGGCGAGCGCGTCGCGGTCGACCACCGCTGACCGTCGGATCGCCCGGCGCTGCCGCAGTGCCGTCGGCGTCAGAACCAGGAGGGAACGCAGCACCCGCAGGTGCATCCTCAGTCGAGCGGCGTCCGGGCGGCGACCCCGGCGCACGGCGCCAACAACCGGCCGAAGCAACCGCAGCGTCTCGCGCAGGAATGCGGCGTATTCCGTACGCGCCACCGACGCCTCGCCGTTCTTGGCGAGCATCAGCAACCGGTTGCGCAGCGTGTGGAACATGAACGTCGGCGACCACTCGACCGTGCTCGCCGAGTGGACGTGGCGGACGACCGCGGTCGGCTCGTACGCGATCGACCAGCCGGCGGCACGTAGCCGCCAAGAGAGGTCGGTGTCCTCGTAGTAAAGGAAAAAGTCGTCATCGAACCAGTCGACTTCGCGACCAGCCTCAGTGCGGAAGGCGACCGCGCAGCCGCACAGCGCGAAGACGTCTTCGGCGGCGTCGTACTGCCCGGTGTCCACCTCCTGATATCCGCGGTCGGCGCCGAAGCCGGTGGTCGTCACGATCGACCCGACGTTGTTGACGACGTCCACCGCAGCCGCCCCAGCGGCCACCTCGACCACGTGCTCGGCGGAGTGCGCGTCGACGGTCAACTCGGTGCTGCCGCCGGTCCAGGAAACGCTGACCGGCTTGGTCTTTTCGCCCGACACCCGCAGGGTGAGTTCGTACGGACCAGGGTGTCGGTCGGGCAACGGCACCAGCAGCTCGCCACTGGGGCGCAGCCAGCGGTAGCGACCCTCGGCGCCGCTCTCGGCGCCGTAGGACATGCCCTCCATAAGAACTTGCTCGGTCACGTCGACGCCCTCGACGCCGACGCCGAGCAGCCGCAGCCCGAGCTCGCGGCTGTCACCGCCGCCGGGTGCGAACCCAGCGGTCTCCAGCGTCAGCGGCAAGAAGCTCGGCTGGAAGACCACCTTGCTGGTCACGGCGGCGAGCCGCTCTGCCCCCGGCCGGTCGAAAGGTGCCAGCAACCGCTCGAGCCAGTGTGGCTCGGGGGTGGCGTCGTTGTTGAGGAGTACGGCGTACGGGGTCGCGATCTGGCGCAGCGCAGTGTTGTTACCGCCGGCGAACCCCAGGTTGGCGTCATTGCGGAGCAGCCGGACCGAGGGGTACTCCCGCTCCAGCAGGGCGACCGAACCGTCGGAGGAGGCGTTGTCGACGACCCACGTCTGGAACGGCGCGCTCGTCTGCTGCCGGGCCAGCGCGTCCAGGCACGAGCGCAACAGGCGTGCGCCGTTCCAGTTGACGAGCACGACGGTGGCCCGCGGCGCCCCGGTCATGCCGGAGCGATCGAGCTCGTTGACGGCACCGTCAAGATCCCAGGCAGCTCACCGCTGTCGCACTGCAGGATCGTGTCGAAGCGGGCCACCGCCAGCGGGTAGCCGGTGTCGCTGTCCTCGACCTGCACGGCCAGGATGAACGAGCCGTTGAGCGCGGGTGCGGCGTCGACAGTGAAGTCGACGACGTAACGACCGGGGACGGCCGGCAGACCCTGGCCCGGCTCGGTCCGCACGGCAAAGATGGGGTAGTCGCCGGAACCGACAGCGACGACGAGAACATCGCCGGCGAAGACGTCCTCGGCGTCGATGACCTCGACGTCGACCCGCAGGTGCAGGGGCTGCCCGGCGGTGAAGGAGTCCGTCCGTGGACCGCCGCGGGTCAGGGAGGGAGTGGCCCCGTGGACGTAGGCGCCGCGGGGCACCGGCGGCGGCGGCTCGCCGGCCGGCCGGTCGGTGCCGAGGATGCGGCGGAGGGTGCCGACGGCGAAGGCGGGGTCGCCGTCGTACTGCACCCGGCCGTGGTCGACGACGATCGCGCGGGTGCACAGTTGCTCGACGAGGTCGAGGGCGTGGCTGACGAACAGGATCGTCTTGCCGGCCTGCTGAAAGTCCGCGATCTTGCCGAGGCACTTGCGGGCGAAGGCCTCGTCGCCGACGGCCAGCACCTCATCGACGAGGAGCACGTCCGGGTCGACGTGCACGGCGATCGAGAACGCGAGCTTGACGTATTCACCCGAGCTGTAGTGCTTGACCGGGTCGTCGATCCGCTGCTCCTGCTCGGAAAACGCCAGGATCTCATCGAAGAGTGTGTCCACCTCTCGCTTGGACAGCCCCAGCAGGGCGGCGTTGAGGTAGACGTTTTCCCGGCCGGTCAGCTCGCCGTTGAAGCCGGCGCCGAGCTCGAGCAGCGAGGCGATGCGCCCCTGCACATCAACCTCACCCGAGGTCGGCCGCAGGATGCCAGCGAGGATCTTGAGCAAGGTCGACTTGCCGGCGCCGTTGGGCCCGATGAGACCGACGGTCTCACCCTCGCCGACGACCACGTTGACATCGACCAGGGCGTGGAACTTCTCGGTGCCCTGCCCGCGGCCGCGAACCATCCGCTCCTTGAGAGCGGTGGCCTTGCTCTTGTGCGTGACGAAGCTCTTGTTGACGTTCCGGGCCACGATCACCGGACGGCGGTCGCTCACAGATCTTCCGCAAAGTCGGCCTGCAACCGGTGGAAGGTGCGGCGGGCAAACCACATCAGCGCGCCGGCGATCGCGAACCCGACGGCAAGGTTGCGCAGGTAGAAGACATAGCCAGGGTCGGCGAGTAGCTCCTGCGTCTTTCCTTCCGGATCGACGTAGTAGGTGGTCTGGTAGACGGCTCGTTGGAAGGTCGAGACGACCGTCGCCATCGGATTGGCCATGAAGTAGGCGTCGTAGAGCCAGCCGGGCAGGCCCTTGTCCACGATGGCCCGCTGCACGTAGCCGGCGGCGTAGAGGATGGGGTTGAGCCAGAACCACATCAGCATGGCCAGCTCGACGAAGTGGCTGGTATCGCGGTAGCGCACGTTGAGGGCGGCCACCAGGGTCCCGAGCGCCGTCGTAAACAGGACCAGCAGCGCTAATGCCGGCACGATGAGCAGGAACGGCAAGCGCAGGAAGTTGACCCCGCTCACCAGCGCGATGACGAACAGCACGGGTAGCTGCAGCGCGAGCTGCACGAGCGAGAACCCCACGCCGGACAGGGGTAGCACCAGCAGCGGGAAGCGGACCTTTTTCACCAGCCCGGCGTTGGCTGTGACGCTGCCGGCTGCGTTGCTGACCCCGGTACTGAAGGCCGTGAAAGCCAGTAGCCCCGCCATCAGGTAGACGTGGTAGTTGGGGATGCCATTGCGGAAGACGTACGTGAAGATCACGTAGTAGATGCCGAGCAGGAACAGCGGATTGGCCAGGCTCCAGAGGAACCCGAGCACCGAGCCCTGGTATTTGACCTTCAGCGAGGTGCGCACCAACTGGCGCAGCAGCTCCCAGCGAAGGCGACCCTGCGCGGCGGCCCGCCGCCGGGCGAGGTCCGCGCGGTCCTCGACCGGCGGCTGTGTCACGCGGGCGAGCATAGCCAGGCTTGTCGCAGGCGGCGGCGTCGCGCGCAGCCCCGTTAGGCTGACCCGGTGACCTCGACGCTGTCCGACCCCAGCGCTGTGGACACCTCCCGCGACGCCGAGCCGGGGCTCGCAGCGCGCTCGCTGACCTCCACCGACGTGCTCGCGGGCGGCGCCCTGCTGGTCATCGCGCTGCTGGCCTGGGCCAGCCTGATCCTGGCGCATGTGGGGCAACACACAGCGCTGCGGTCGTTGCTGTTGGCTGCGGTGCTGCTCGTCGTCGTGGTCGGGATCGCCGCTCGCAGTCGGCTACGGGTCCCGGTCCGTCGCGATGGGGCCACCGTGGCGGTCGCGCTCGCCTGCGCCGCCGTCACCGCAGCATTGACCTTCCCCGGCTTTTCGTACGGCGTGTCGGACAAGGACCCCGGCGGCTACGTGTCGCACGCCGTGGAGATCGCCCGGACCGGTGACTACAGCTTCATCGACCCGGTGATTGCCAAGGGCCTACCCGTGCAACTGCAGTCGCCGGGGGCGCGCTTCCCTGGGGTCTGGGTCCGCGACGACGCCACCGGCCAGATCGTGCCGCAGTTTTATCACCTGTGGACCGCGCTGCTAGCGACGTCGTACGACGTCGGTGGCTACGACGGGATGCGCTTCGCGGTGCCCCTGATGGGCGTGCTGGCGGTCCTGCTTATCGTGGCGATTCTGCGCCGGGTGGGTGAGGCGCTGGCGGGTCCTACGGCAGGCCTGGTGGCCGCCGCCGCCGGTGGGCTGCTGCTGGCCACCAACATGCTTGAGGTCTGGCAGAGCCGCTTCCCCACCACGGAGGTGTTCGCCGAGGCCCTCTATCTGGGCTCCTTGCTGGGCCTGGTGATCACGCTGCAGACCCGTTGGCGACCGGCCGCCGGCCTGGCCGGGCTGTTTGTGGGGATCGGTTGGCTCAACCGGGCCGACGGCTTGTTGCTGGTCCTGCTCTCGATCGCCTTCGGCGCCGCCCTGATCGCCACCCGCAAGTGGGACGGCCGCGCGACCTGGTACGCCGCCGGGCTCGCCGTCGTCGTCCCGCACGCGGTCCTGCAGGCCTACGACCTCGCCCGGTCGTACACGATCGGCAACAACGTCCCGACGCTGAGCAAGGTCATCGCGGTCACGGCTGCCAGCCTGATCCTCGCGCTGCTGCTGCGCTTCCCGCTGCGCCGGCCGGTGGCCTGGGTGCTCGCGCTGCTCGACAAGCACCGGACCCAGGTCGTGATCGGTGCCCTCGTGCTCCTCGTCGCGACCGCCCTGATGGTGGTGGGCTTCTTGCGGCCGCGCCTGTTCGGTGCCGACTACTTCCAGTACAACGGCACCCGCATCCGCTCCTACGACGAGCAGATCCTGCGCCGGCTGTCCTGGTTCTTCACCCTGCCTGGGCTGGCCCTGATGCTCATCGGCGTTGCCATTGTCGGGCTACGCCGGTGGGTCAGCGTCGCGTGGGCGATCGCGCTGCCGACGCTGATGCTCTTCGCGGTTTACGCCTACACGGCCAAGAACAGCACCCGGATGCTGTGGTGGACGCGGCGTTACGTGCCCACCGTCCTGCCCGGCGTCCTGATGCTCATCGCGTTGGCCTTGGCGTTGGCTTTCGTCTACCGGTACCGCGGTCGTGCTGTCTTGCGGGTGCCGTCGGTGTTGGTGCTCGCGGGACTCGTCGTCGCGTTCCTGTTCCAGTCGCTGCCGTTGCGCGCCCACGACGAGTGGAAGGGATCGTTTGCGGTCTCCCAGCGGGTGTCTGACCTGTCGCCCAACGCGGTCGGCGTCTACCTCTGGGAGCAGCAGCCCTGCTGCAATGGCGGCACCCAGCTGTTCGCGACGCAGGTCTGGCTGGCGCATGACGAACTCTCCGTGCTGCTGCCGTCCGACGCCAACCGGCGTACGGAGATCATCGACCGCTACACCACTGCCTTCCGCGGTCAGCCGATGTTCGTGGTCGCCGGCAAGGGTGGCCTGCCGCTCGGGATCGATCCGTCCACGGTGACCCCGGTGACGATCATCCGAGCCAGCCTGCCGATGTGGGACGAGAGCGACGTGAAGCGACCCGACGCGGCACACCAGATCCCGGTCGAGCTGCGGGTATGGCGCGTCAACGGGACGTGACCCGGCACCTCGCACGTTGGCCAGCCCCGCTGATCTACCTGCTGCTGTCGGTCATCGGTCACCTACCGGCCTTCCGGTCGCTGACCACGATGACTCAATGCACGTGTCGGGACGCACCGCAGACCGACTGGTTTTTGGCCTGGACGCCGTACGCCCTGGGCCGAGGTTGGTCCCCCCTGCAGACGATCCACCTCAACGCTCCTGACGGCATCAACCTCATGTGGAACACCCTGCTGCCGTTGCCTGGCCTGCTGATGGCGCCGGTCACGGTGTGGGGCAACGTCCTCGCGACCCACACGGTGCTGGCGGTGCTGGCGTTCGCGCTTTCCGCAACGACGATGTGGTGGGTGGTGGCCCGGTGGGCGCCGTGGCCGCCGGCCCGTTTCGCCGCCGGACTGCTCTACGGCTTCTCGCCCTACCTCGTCGCGCAGGGTCTCGATCACCTCAACCTCTCGCTGGTCGCGCTGCCGCCCCTGGTGTTGCTGCTGCTCGACGAGTTGCTCGTCCGCCAGCGGCACCGGGCGGTGCTCAGTGGTGCGCTGCTCGGCCTCGTCGCCCTCGCCCAATTGCTCACCTCGGAGGAGTTGCTCGCCTCGACCTTCCTCATCTGCGTGGCCGGCTTGGTGGTCCTGCTCGTCCAGCAGCGCCGCGCGGTGACCCGCCGCCGCGTACGCCACGCTGTCGTCGGGCTGGGGACGGCAGCTGGCGTGCTCACGCTGTTGTCCGCGCCTGCGCTTGCGGTGCAGATGTTCGGTGCGCGGCGGGTGACCGGCTCGGTGACGACGGTGGGCGACTACGGGGCTGACCTGCTTGGGATCGTCGTGCCAGGGCCGCGGCAGCTGTTCGGGTTCGACGCCATCGAGTCGTGGGGTGGCGGGTCAACCGAGAACGGCAGCTACCTGGGACTGCCCCTGCTCCTCCTGCTGGTCGGACTGACCTGGCGCTACCGCCGGCTGGGAGTTGTGCGCTGGGCTGGCGTGCTCGCCGTCACCACGTGGGTGCTCTCGCTAGGCCGCAGCTTGGCCGTCGGGGGGGCTGGGGCCGGCGTGCCGCTGCCGGCTCGGCTCTGGGGCGGTCTCCCGCTGCTGCAGGACCTGGTCAACGTCCGCCTCTCGCTGTACGTCGCCGCCTTCGCCGCGGTGCTTCTCGCGGTGGGGCTGGACCGATTGCGGGTGGACGGAGCCCTGCGCCGCCACCCGCGTCGGGTCGCGTTCATCACGCTGGTCGTCGTCGTGTCCCTGCTCCCGGCGTGGCCGTACTCGTACCAAAGGGCCGACGTGCCGGACTACTTCACCTCGAGCGAGGTGCTGCGTATCCCGCGCGACGCACTGGTCCTGACCTACCCGGTGCCGCGCTTTCCGAGCAGTGAGCCGATGCTCTGGCAGGCGTTGTCGCGTTACCGCTACCGCTCGGTCGGGGGCTACGTCATTACCCCCGACACCGACGGGCACGGCACGTTTCAGGGGGGAGTGTCGGCCTGGGAACGGGCGGTCGCTCCGGCGGCGGTCGGCCGGCCGATCTCGCTCGGCAACACCGCCACGTCGATGCAGGTACGCCGGGAGATCGCGCAGCTGCAGGTGCGTGCCGTCGTGATCGCGGACCGGCCAGGAGCGCCCGACGTTGCCGCGCTCGTCACTCAACTCCTCGGCCGCCCAGGGGAGCGAACCGGCGGCGTGACGGTCTGGTACCTCGACGCGCCTGCGCCGCTTTAGCGCCAGCTGTCGGCGTTGCCGACGACCTTGGCCGGGATGCCCGCCACGACCGCGCCCGCTGGCACATCCTTGGTGACCACAGCGCCGGCCGCGATGACCGCGCCGTCGCCGACGGTGACGCCCTTGAGGATCAGGGCGCGCGTCCCGATCCAGACCCGGTCGCCGATCACCACGGGCGCGGTCGAGGGCTGCTCGACCCCGCCGACGGTCATCGTGTGGAAGTCGTTGTCCAGGATCTGCACGTCCCAGGAGATGCTGCAGAAGGCGCCGATGGAGACCGACTCGGCGCACAGGATCTTGGTACCGACGCCGTTGATGCTCGTGCCGTGGCCGATGGTGAGTCGGCCGCTGTCAACGACGACCCGGATGCCGCGCTGCAGCGACACGGTTCCGGCGCAGACGAAGGTCGCGCCCGGGCGGACCCGGATCACTGAGGTGTCGGTGTCGCTGGTCAGTCCGAACGACCCGAGGCCGACGCGCAGCGCGCCACCGTCGGTGACCTCAATACGCTCGACGCCGTCGAGGACGGCGTCTGAGCCGACCCAGATCGCGCGCTTGTGGAGAACGCGGTGCCGCAGCACTCCACCGTAGAAGGCGCGCGCGCTGGTTTCGCGGGCCCCGCGCAGGGACTTCATCGCGCCGCGGTAGACGCGGAAGTCCGAAGGCACGGCCGGTCAGCCGGCGATGCGGCTGGAAGCAATGACCGGCGGCGCAGCCGGATCGCGCCGGGCGTCGGCGGCCGGGTCGACCATGCCGAAGCGCATCTTCTTGGTGTGTTCGAGGCTGTCCTCGATCAGGGCGCGGTTGGTGCGCAACAGGTCGCCGATGATCCCGACGATGACCGACAGGAAGCTGCACACCAGCAGCACCGCGCCGACAAGCAGCGACTGCAGGTGGTTGCCGTCGTCGCCGGTGACTTGCAGGAGCGCGTAGCGGACGAACGGGATGAGCCCCAGGACCGCGAACAGCACGGCGAAGGCGCTGAAAATCACGTACGGCTTGTACATGATGTAAGCCCGCACGATGGCGCCGGCCGACTTCAGGACGTGCTGGTAGGTGCTCTTGAACAGCCGCGATTCGCGGGTCTTGGCGTTCGTCGTGATCGGGATGCTGCTGATGGCCAGCTTCTTGTTGCCGGCCTGGATGATCGTTTCCATGCAGTACGAGAAGCGGGTGATCGTGTTGAGCAGCATCAGCGACTCGCGCGAGTAGGCCCGGAAGCCGCTCGCTGCGTCCGGCAGGTCGGTGCCGGCGGCCTTGTTGACGATGCGGCTGCCGAAGCGCTGGAGCAGCACTTTGGGGCCGGAGAAGTGCTCGACGAGGTGCACCTGGCGGTCGGCGATCACGACGTCGGCAGTCCCGGCCAGAATCGGTTGGACCAAGTCGGTGATGCGGTCCTGGGGGTACTGGTTGTCGCCGTCGGTGTTGAGCACGATGTCGGGGCCGAGCTCGAGCGCTCGCTGCACGCCATCGTGGAAGGACCGGCCCAGGCCCCGGTTACGCGCGTGCCGGACGAAGTGCTCGACGCCGTGGGCCTGCGCCACCTCGATCGTGCGGTCGGTCGACCCGTCGTCGATGATCAGCACGAGGATCTCGTCGATCCCGGGGATCTGCGTCGGGATGCTCGACAGCACGGCCGGGAGCGTCTCCTCCTCATTGAGGCAGGGGATCTGGACGACCAGGCGCACGGGCTCGACCTCGCTGTCGGGGCAGTCGTGTTCGACGGGGGACTGTCGGTGTACCGGGCCCGATGCTACTGCGACAACGCTCACTGGCCTGCTTACTGCTGCAAGCACCTGCTGGGGAGCGGGGTGGCCTTCGTCACGGGACAAACCGGACAGGCGTGGTCAGCGCCACAGCGCAAATCGCTAGCAATTGCTAGCAGTGGCGTCTACCGTCGAACCAGTCCGCAGCACAAGCGGCCGGTCCTGCGTGCAGCGTTGCGCGCTCCTTGGACCGGTACGCCCGCCCGGTGGCAGGCCCCAGCGCCTGATCGCCCGAGAGGTTCCCGCCAGGCCGCGCAGCGCGCGGCGAGCGGCCTCGTACGGAGGAACACAACACATGTCCAGACTTCGCCGCACCCCCCTGCTCGTCGCCGCCGCCATTGCGGCGTCCACGCTCGCTGCCGTACCGGTGCACCAAGCGATCACGCCGGAGCGCGTCGTCGCGCAGTCCGAGAGCGCCATCACCCCGATCGGCATCGCGCCCCGCCTGCTGAGCGACACCGATTACCTCGCTCAGGCGGCCGCGACCCAGCGGGTCGCCCGGGTCGCCGCCGAGGCCAAAGCCGCGCAGGTGGCCGCCGAGAAGGCCGCCGCCGCCAAGGCCCGCGTCGAGCGCCAGGCCCGACTGGCGAAGGAGCGCCGCGCGAGTCGGTCGAGTTCCCGTGTCGCCGCGACCGGTCCGGTCGCCTACGGCAGCCCGCGCGCCATCGCGAAGGGCCAGCTTGCCCAGCGCGGCTGGAGCGACCAGTTCGGCTGCCTTGACAACCTGTGGACCCGCGAGAGCGGCTGGCGTACGACGGCTAGCAACCCCAGTGGTGCCTACGGCATCCCGCAGGCGCTGCCCGGCAGCAAGATGGCCACGGCCGGCGCGGACTGGCGGACGAACCCGGCGACCCAGATCCGCTGGGGGCTGGGCTACATCGAGAGCCGCTACGGCGACCCGTGCGGCGCCTGGGCCAACTTCCAGAGCAAGGGCTGGTACTAGGCAGCCCGGTAGTACCCCGTACGTCCGCAGCCCGTCGCGCTCACCCGCGGCGGGCTGCGGCCGTGCAGGCACTGATCAGAAGACCATCGGGCGGGGTGGGCTGGTGACGGGGGTCAGAAGCCCTGGGGTTGTCGGTGGAAGTGCCAGCCGCCGCGGGTGGTCCAGCGGTAGCTGCCATCAGGTTCGAGGGTGACGGTGAAGACGGCTTGTTTGGCGCGGTGGTGGTGGCGGCACAGGCATTGGCCGTTTTCTGCGCTGGTGGCGCCGCCTGGCCAGAGGTCGCGGTGGTCTTTGTCGCAGCGCATCGCGGGCCGTCCGCAGCCTGGGTAGACACACGTGCGGTCGCGGGCCTCGAGGAACCGGCGCAGGCGGGGCGAGAAGACGTAACCCCGGATCGTCAGGTCGGGCAGGACCGGCGGCTGGGCGAGCCGACTGGTGAGGTCCAGG
>JBKJLP010000361.1:0-3907 GCA_046596735.1 Mycobacteriales bacterium
TCTTGGAGACGGCGTACGACGTGGAGGAACCCATCGCGCGCCGCAGGTCCTGGAGCTGCTTGACGGTGAGCCCGCGGTACTCCGTCAACACTGCGGCCGTCGAGGTCCGGAACGACTCCGCCAGCTGCGCGACGACGTCCGCCTTCTCGGGGTGGACGGTGGCCCGCTTGTGCGTGACCTGGCTGTCGGTGGCCATGTGCCTGCTCTCTCCTGCGGTGGTGGATCGTGAATCGAAAGTCAGCGGTGTGGTGGTGAAGCGGTCTCACTCGAGCGGCCTGGAAAGCACAACGCCCCGGGCGCAGGTGCGCCACGGGGCGTCAGTCCCGGACCCTCGTGCGGTCCATGGTCTGTCCGTGATCACCTGCGCTGGCCACCCGCGGAGCGGGATCTTCGACCCTGCGTCGTCGCAAGCGACGAGCAGGATGACCGAACGGTCTTGGGCGTGGACGAGCCTAGCAGCAGATCAGCTGGCGCTACCCGGGGCAGCGTCGCTGCCGTCCTCGAGCAGGTTGCGGGCACGGTTGGCGTCCACCATGACGCCCGGCCCCATCGTCGTGGTGACGACGACCTTCTTGAGGTAGCGACCCTTGGAGGAGGACGGCTTGGCCCGGGTGACCTCGTCGAGCGCGGCCGCGTAGTTCTCCACCAGCTGCTTCTCGTCGAAGGAGGACTTGCCGATCACGAGGTGCAGGTTGGCCTGCTTGTCGACGCGGAAGTTGACCTTGCCGCCCTTGATGTCGCTGACGGCCTTGCCGACGTCGACGGTGACCGTGCCGGTCTTCGGGTTGGGCATCAGGCCACGCGGACCAAGGATGCGAGCGATGCGCCCGACCTTGCCCATCTGGTCAGGGGTGGCGACCGCGGCGTCGAAGTCCAGGAAACCGCCCTGGATGCGCTCGATCAGGTCGTCGCCGCCGACGACGTCGGCGCCGGCGGCCTGCGCCTCAGCGGCCTTGTCGCCCGTCGCGAAGACGATGACGCGAGCGGTCTTGCCTGTGCCGTGCGGAAGGTTGACCGTGCCGCGGACCATCTGATCGGCCTTGCGGGGGTCGACGCCGAGCACCATGGCGACCTCAACGGTCGCGTCGTACTTGGTGGTCGAGGTCTCCTTGGCCAACCGCACGGCCTCGAGCGGGGTGTAGGCGCGGTCGAAGTCGATCTTCTCGGCTGCGGCCCGGTAGGCCTTGCTGCGCTTCATGGGTGTTCCTCTCTGCGAGCGAACTCACAGGCCGTGGTGCGAACGGACGCGGACGTTCCGCGCCCTCCCACAGGTGCTGCTGGTCGTACGAGGTGATGCTGGTCGGACGGGTCAGTCGTTGACCGTGATGCCCATCGAGCGGGCCGTACCGGCGATGATCTTGGCGGCCTGGTCCAGGTCGTTGGCATTGAGGTCAGCCATCTTGGTCTGCGCGATGTCGCGGACCTGCTGCTGGGAGATGGCGGCGACCTTCGCCTTGTGCGGCGTGGCCGAGCCCTTCTCGACACCGGCGGCCTTGAGGATCATGCGTGCGGCCGGTGGGGTCTTGGTGATGAACGAGAACGAGCGGTCCTCGAACACCGAGATCTCGACCGGCACGATGTCGCCGCGCTGGGCCTCGGTCGCAGCGTTGTACTGCTTGCAGAAGTCCATGATGTTGACGCCGTGCTGACCCAGCGCCGGACCGACCGGCGGAGCCGGAGTGGCCGCGCCAGCCTTGATCTGCAGCTTGATGATCGCCGAGAGCTTCTTCTTGGGGGGCATGTCTGTTCTTTCCTGTGTGGTGGGCGACTGTGGGTGGTGGGCGAGGCGCTCGGTTAGAGCTTTTCGACCTGGTTGAAGGACAGCTCGACAGGCGTCTCGCGGCCGAAGATCGACACCAGAACCTTGAGCTTCTGGCTGTCGACGCTGATCTCGTTGATGGTGGCAGGCAGGGTGGCGAACGGGCCGTCGGTGACGGTGATCGACTCGCCCACCTCGAAGTCGACGGCCTTCTGGGCCACGACCGTCTTGCGTTTGGGCGGAGCCAGCTGCTTGACGACCTCGTCGATGCTGAGCGGCGTCGGGCGCGACGTCTGGCCAACGAAGCCGGTCACGCCGGGGGTGTTGCGTACGGCCGACCAGGACTCGTCGGTCAGGTCCATACGGACGAACAGGTAGCCGGGCAGCTTTTTGCGCACCACGGACTGGCGCTTGCCGGCCTTGACCTCCATGACCTCCTCAGTCGGGACCTCGATCTGGAAGATGAAGTCCTCCATGTTGAGGCTGGAGATGCGGCTCTCGAGGTTGGTCTTCACCTTGTTCTCGTAGCCGGCGTAGGAGTGCACGACGTACCAGTCGCCGAACAGACCGGTCAGGTTCTGGCGCATCTGCTCGGCCGGGTCGTCGGGGTCGATGGGCTCGACCTCGGGCTCGACCTCGGGCTCGACCTCGGGCTCGGCCGAGGCGGCCTGCGCGGACGGCTCAGCCAGCTCCGACACGGCCCCGTCCTGGGGCTCGTCGTCGGACCGGAGGCTGTACTCGGACACGGGGTTCCTTCTCTGCTCGGCTGGTGCGGGTGGGTGGCGGGGACTACTCGCCGAAGACGGCGAGCACTCCCTTGCCGAAGGCGAGGTCGAACACGGCAACGATCGCGACCATGATCAGCACGAAGACCACGACCACAGTCGTGTAGGTCACGAGCTCCTTGCGGGTGGGCCAGATGACTTTGCGCAGTTCAGCGACGACCTGCTTGTAGAACGTGCCGATGCCGCGGAGGCGGCCAGGCCGCTCGGGCTTGCCGCGCGACGGTTCGACCGCGGTACTGGCGCTGTCGCTCACGTGGCGTCTCGTCTCGTCTCGTCGGTGTCGGGGTGGTCGGCTGGCAGGGGTGACAGGAGTCGAACCTGCGACATCCGGTTTTGGAGACCGGCGCTCTGGCCAACTGAGCTACACCCCTCCGGAGGCTTCGGCAAACATCTGCCCGACCCTGCAGGCCGGTGCGCGGGCGCGCCGGAGCAGAGGCGTCGAGCCCCCAGACCGATGAGTGTACGGGCCAGCAGGCGGGGCTGCCAAAGCCCACGTCAGCCAAGCCGAGGCTTTGGCACGATGGTGGCATGACCGCCGCTGCCCAGCCTGCCTCTCCCGCCACCCATCGCATCTCCCGCCGCATCAGCGGCATCGCCGAGTCCGCGACGCTCGCGGTGGACGCCAAGGCCAAGGCCAAAAAGGCGGCCGGCGAGGACGTCGTCGGCTTCGGTGCCGGCGAGCCCGACTTCGCTACCCCCTCGGCGATCGTCGACGCCGCCATCGCAGCGTGCCAGGACCCGCGCAACCACCGCTACACCCCGGCCGGCGGCCTGCCCGAGCTCAAGGCGGCCATCGCGGCCAAGACCGCGCGCGACAGCGGCTATCAGGTCACCGCCGCCCAGGTGCTCGTGACCAATGGCGGCAAGCAAGCCGTCTACGAGGCCTTTGCCACGCTGTGCGACCCGGGTGACGAGGTCCTGCTGCCCGCGCCGTACTGGACGACCTACCCGGAGGCGATCCGGTTGGCCGGCGGCGTACCGGTCGAGGTCCACACCGACGAGTCCAGCGGCTACCGCGTCCAGGTCGAACAGCTCGAGGCGGCCCGCACTGAGCGCACCAAGGTGCTGCTGTGGTGTTCGCCGTCCAACCCCACCGGAGCTGTCGCGTCCCGCGAAGAGGTCGTGGCGATCGGTCGATGGGCGGTCGAACACGGCATCTGGGTGGTGGCCGACGAGATCTACGAGCACCTGGTCTACGGCGACGCCGAGCACGTCTCGATGCCGGTCGCCGTGCCCGAGCTCGCCGACACCTGCGTGATCATCAACGGCGTCGCGAAGACCTACGCCATGACGGGTTGGCGGGTGGGCTGGCTGATCGGGCCGGCCGACGTCGTGAAGGCCGCGACCAACCTGCAGTCGCACG
>JBKJLP010000476.1:0-5496 GCA_046596735.1 Mycobacteriales bacterium
CGTGCTCAATCACCAGCATCCCGCACCCGGTCTCCTTGACGATCCGCGTGAGCAGCGGACCGAGTGCTTCGGTCTCGGCCTGGGCCAGCCCGGAGGACGGCTCGTCGAGCAGCAGGATGCTCGGCTCGAGCGCGATGATGCACGCGACGTCGACGGCGCGGCGGCTTCCGGTCGACAGTTCGCCCAGGACCTTGTCGGCGTACGACGTGAGGCCGAGCAGGTCGACGAGCCGCTCCACCTGCTTGCGGATGCGCCGTTCGGAGCTGCGGACCTGCGGAGCCCACATTGCGCCGAGGACCGGGTTCTTGACGGTGCGCCGCTCCAGCGCGACCGCGATGTTCTCGCGCACTGTGAGGGCCGGGAAGAGTCGCGCGTTCTGGAAGGACCGGCCCAGGCCGAGGCGGGCGCGCGTGTCGGCGCCACTGCCCGACACGTCGGTACCTGCCAACGACACAGTCCCCGAGTCGGGACGAACGAAGCCGGAGATCACGTCGAACAGCGTCGTCTTGCCGGCGCCGTTAGGGCCGATGATGCCGACGACTTGCCCAGGCAGGACCGAAAGCCCGACGCCTGACAGCGCGTTGATACCGCCGAAGCGGACGTTGATGTCGCTGACCTGCAGGGCCGGCGGGGTGACGGCGTCCGGGGCGACGTACTGCTTGCGGGCAGTGCCACGAGTGCCTCCGGAGGCGCCGCCCATGAAGACGCTGCGGACCAGATCGGGCCGGCGCAGCAACTCCTCGGTGGGGCCGGAGAAGCGCACGGTGCCCTTCTCCATGAAGACCGCCCGATCGGCGATGGTGAGCGCCACGTTGAGCGACTGCTCGACGAGGATGATCGTGGTGCCGCGGGCATTGAGGGTGCGCAGGACGTCGAGCAGTTGCTCGACGACCTTGGGGGCGAGTCCGAGCGAGAGCTCGTCGACCATCAGCAGGGTGGGAGCCATCAGCAGGGCCTGGCTGATCCCGACCATCTGCTGCTCACCGCCGGACAGTGAGCCGGCCTGCTGATCGGCCCGGTCGCGCAGGACAGGGAAGAGCGTCAGGACTTCCTCGGTACGAGCGGCAACGGCCTCGGGGTCGTCCTGCAGGGTCCAGGCCGCGGCGCGCAGGTTCTCCGCGACCGACAGGCTCGGGAACACCGCGGCTCCGCCGGGCATGGTGACCACGCCGAGTGCGGCGTTCTGGTGCGGCGGCAGGTGGGTGATGTCCCGTCCATCCAGGAAAATGGCGCCGTTGCTGGCCTCCTGGGCACCGCTGATCGCGCGCAGCATCGTCGACTTGCCCGCGCCGTTCGTGCCAACGAGCGCGACGATCTCGCCCTTGGCTACGTCGAGGTCGACGCCGAAGAGGACTTGAACCCCGGCGTACTCCACGTCGACGTCCCGACAGACCAGCAAGGTGCTCGCGCCCGCTTCCTCGGCGAGCCGGCCGGCGTCGGCGGCGGCGTCGGCAGCGCGCGCGGCCCTCATGTCGCGCTCTACGCCGCTCGCCCCCGTGCCCAGGATCAGACCGCCGAGCAGGAGAATCGGAATGAAGACGAGCAGCCCCTTCTCCAGGCCGATGCGGTCGACCGCAGCCACGATGATCGGGCTGAGGACGAGCCCGAGCAGCGCCCAGGGAGCAGCGGTGGAAAGTCCGAGGCCGCGGATGCGAGACGGGACGACGAAGGTGATCAGCGTGTAAAAAGCCGGCTGTAGCACCGACTCGAAGATGATGACGAGCTGCAGGATCGCGACGGCTAGTACCACCGGCGGTCGGAAGGACACACAGACCAGGGCCACGCTCTGAATCACGGGCGCGAGCCCCATGAAGATCATGAATCGTCCCGGGCGAGCGGCCAGGATGCGGTCGCCGACGACGCCGGCGACAAGGAATCCGGCCAGCCCCGTGATGCCATTCACGGTGGAGACGATCCCGAGTTGCGTGGTGGACAACCCATAGACCTCGGACAGGAAGATGGGGATCACGAGGAACGTCAGAACCGCACGCGAGTTGAGCAGTGGCGTGGCGTACCAGAGCCGGCGCAGGGTGCGGACGCTGGCCGCGGCGCGATAGGACTCGAGAAAGCTCGGCGGAGATGGCGCTGGCACCTCGGCCGCGTCGGGCCGGTCGAACGCGCCGCGAATCGGCTCGCGCAGCAGGAACGTCGACAGAGCCACCAAGGTGGCGAGCCCACCGAGGCTGAGCAGCGTGGCGCGCCAGCCGTAGGCGTCTCCCAGGATCCCGGCGGTGAGCGGTCCGAGGATGAGGCCGAGCTGGGTGGCGGCAAAGTAGATACCGAAGACGCGGGCCCTGCTTCCGGGCGGGAACCAGTCCGACATCAAGGGGAAGCTGGCCGGAGGCGAAATCCCCGTGGCCAGGCCCGTCGCTAGGCGAGCCCCGGCGAGGGCGCCGACGCTGCCGACCGTGCCCTGCGCGGTCACCGTGGCGGCGGTGGCGAGGGTACCGATGCGCAGCATCCAGACCCGCTGCACGCGGTCCGCGAGGTAGCCCATCGGTATCGCCATGAACGTGTACAGGATCCCGACGACCGCAGAGAGGCCGCCAAGGAAAGTCAGACTGATCCCGAACTCCGAGCGAATCTGCGGGAGCAACACGCCGAGCGCGGCATCGTCGATGCGGGCGAATAGTGAGGTCAGGCACAGGATCAGCAGGACCAGCTTGGGTCCCTCGAGCTGGCGCGGATCAAGGTCGGTGATCAGCCGCTTGAGCATCCTCGGCGGGGGCCCGTCGGACCCGGCCGCCGGAGCGGCGGCCAGGACGGGTGGCCGATAGTCCCCGGCGTCACCGACGTCGAGCTGCCGCTCGGTGGGGATGAGCCTGCGCAGTGCGCGCGGGTCCGGGGCGGCTGGGGGCTGCTCAGACACGGGGCGCCTCTACGGCGGCGCGAGCGCCAGCGGTCGTGGCCCATTGATCGTCGAGCGCGTAACGGGTAGGGACGAAGACGGTCGACCCCGTGCTGCCGGTGTGTGGCGAGATCGGCGCGAGTCCCTCGGCGCTTGCCGTCGTGGCGTACGCGGCCACGTCGATGTTGTTGCGTCGAGCGATGCGGCGCAGCAACCCATCGCGTACGTCGAAGCCGACCTGCGCCAGGCCGCCCGGGGCGAGCAGCAGCAGAGCGATCCCGCCAAGGCCATTGATGGCGGCGAGCAGACCGGGGCTCGTGGTGGACAGGTTGATGACGGCCAGCGCGCCGAAACCGACGAGCGGACCGGCGAGGGACCCCAGCCCCCCGATGACGGTGAAGGTGAACAGCAGCAGGCTCGTTTCGACGGAGAACGAGTCAGCGCCAACGTTGCCTTGCTGGTAGGCGAACAGCGCACCGGCGAGCGCCGCCAGGAAACCGGATACGGCGAAGGCCGACAGGCGGGCACGCAGCAGCCCGATCCCGAAGGACTGGGCCGCCGGTTCGTTGTCGCGTGCTGCGATCAGCACGCGTGCGGTGCGGCTGCGCCGTAGACCGGCGACTCCGCCGGCGCAGAGCACCAGCGCGAGAACGGTCACGTAGTAGTAGGCGCGCTGGTCGTTGAGGTCGATGCCGAGCAGGGTGGGCCGGCGAAGGCTGTCCGGAAGGAAGCGACCGAGCAGGTCAGGATTGAGCAGTACGGCAAGCACTGACGAGGCAAACGCCAGCGTGCTGACAGCGAGCGTCAGACCGGACAGCCGCAGCGCCGGCAGCCCGACGAGCACGGCTGCGACCGCCCCGACGGTGGCTCCCAGCGGTAGGGCGAGCAGAAACGGCAGTCCGCTCACAGCCGCGATGTAGCCACCGACAGCGGCGAATCCGAACTGCCCAAGGCTCACCTGACCGGCCCAGCCCGAGAGGACGAGCAGGGAGAGACCGACGATGGCGTAGAGCACCGTGGTCGCAACGATCGCCGTCTGGCTGGGTGAGAACGCGAACGGAGCCGCAAGAAGGACAGCGGCGAGCCCGCCCCAGAAGCTCCGGCGCAACGTGCGTACGGCCGGCACGTCGCGCATCTCCTCCGGGATTGGCCTTGCTTGGCGGCCGGCGAGGTAGGCGCTGCTGGTGTCCTGGTCGCTTCGGCTCGAGGTCCGTCGCTGCAGGAGAAGGAGTCCGCTGATGACGACGACGAGGCTGCCGTCCAGCACGGTCGTGCTGCCCGCAGAGAACTGGACGGCCTGGCTCAGCACCCCAAAAGCCACCGCTGCAAGCCCGGCCATCGGCAGGCTCGCGAAGCGGGCGATCACCACGACGACGAGAATGCGGACGAGGCTGGTTGCGCTGGCTGGGGTGGTCCCGTCTCCGGCCGGGGAGGACATCGCGCCGAGCAGTGCAGCTGCTCCGGACAGCGCGCCGACGAGCATCCAGACGCGGCCGTTGACGGAGACAATATTGACGCCCAGGGTCTGCGCGCGACTGGGGTTCTCGGCGGTCGCGCGGATGGCGGTGCCCAGACGGCTGCGAGCGAGGTAGAGCGCCACCGCTGCGAGACCGACGACGGAGACGACCACGATCAATAGTGATGCCGTGGTGAAGCGCGTGCGACCGATGAGCAACTCGAGCCGCAGCGGGGGTGGCACCGCGTTGGTCACGCCGCCGAAGCTGCGCTGCTCCTGGGTGGTCAGCAGGTTGACCATGGCGCGCTGCACCGCGGCAAGCAGCGTAATGAGGAAGATCGACGCGACGGTGAGGACCAGCCGTGGCGCGCGCTCAAGCTTGCGAACGACCAGCAGGTAGACCAGCCAACTCAACCCGACGGCAAAGGCAAAGCTGACGATCAACGAGCCCCAGTAGTTGATCTGGAGCAGCCCCGGACCGGGTTGCTGCAGACAGGGTGGGCAGACCTTGGAGACCCCGCGCAGCACTGGTGCGACGTTGACGAGCAGGGCGAACAACGTCGCCCCCACCGCACCGATCTGGAGTTGCGCGAAGTTGATGAACCGGTTGCTCCGAAAGACCAGGATGACGCCGGCGGCCTGCAAGGCAAGGCCCGCGGCTGAGACGATGCCGAGGCCGACGACCCCGGCCGGTGTGCCGCCGGGCAGCAGCGCGATCACCGGCAGGACCGCGAGAAGCACCACGGCTTCGGGGCGGGTGAGTGCGAGGTGACGCCACCGAGCGATCACAGGCACGGCCCGGTGTAAAACGCCGGGTCAGAGCGGACCCACTGGCCCGGGGCGAACCGCCGGCCGCGGTCGACGTAACAGACGGCGCCCGGCACTGTCGGGTCGATCGTGCCCGGCCGGTTGGGGTCGTACCAAAACATGCTGGCGTCGGTGCTCATCGTGTGGCGCCCGCCGGCAAAGCCCACCCGCGCCTGAAAATATGGGGAACCAGCGGCTCCGGGGTTGGGGAACTGGGCTGCCTGCAGACCCCGCTGGAAGCTGGCCGCGGTGAGGTTGGGGCCAGCCAGCTGGATGCCCGAGGCGAGCAGCAGCAACTGGTAGTAGCGCGAGTTGGAGGCGTAGTAGGTGTTGCCCTGCGGGTCCTGCGTCGGGTCGGCCTCGCGCAGCGCCCAGTACCAAGGCA